>JBBITY010000461.1:0-1814 GCA_037440565.1 Desulfurellales bacterium | reverse complement strand
ACATCGGCAACCGTGGTCTACCCGGCGGAGCGCAGCAAAACGTACGAGCTGGGTGCCAAGTGGGAGCTGCTGAACGGCGACCTGTCGCTGCGCACCGCCGTCTATCGCACCGAGAAGACCTTCGAGCGCAACACCGACGTGGAATCGGCCCAGAACGCGACGCTGCTGTCGCGCAAGCGCCATACCGATGGCATCGAGCTGGAATGGGCCGGGCGGATCACGCGCCGCTGGGAAGTGTTCGGCGGCGTGGCGCTGATGCGCGCCCTGATCGACGAGGCGGCGACCAACCTCAATTCCGAAGGCATGCGGCCGCGCAATGCGCCGCCCTACACCTTCAACGTCTGGACCACCTACAAGCTGGACGGCCCCTGGCGCGTCGGCCTGGGCGTCGAAGGCAAGGGCGCGCGGCTGGCCTACGGCCTGGGCGGCACGGCGCCCATCACCGCCAACGTGGCACCGCGCTACGCCCGCTGGGACGCCATGCTGGCCTACGAGCAGCGGCGCTACACGGTCAAGCTGAACCTGCAGAACCTGCTCGACAAGCGTTACTACGAGTCGGTCTACGAAAACGGTGGGCACGTGGTGCCGGGCACGGAACGCGCCGTCCAGGTGACGGGCGAACTCAGGTTCTGACCGCTGCGCGCTACCCGACCAGCACCCAGTGGTTGTCCAGGGCCATCGGCTCCGGCCAGGCGAGGAACGCTGCCTTGGCGGTCGGGTGCCAGCGCACCAAGCCGTAGGCGGTGGCCACCAGCAGTCCGCCTTCCCCGTGCGGCCCCGACCAGCCCGTCAGGGCGGCAGCCTCCTTGAAGGTGATGATCGAGGTGAGCTTCGCCGGCGCACCCGGGTGCCACAGTTGCACCAGGCCGGCCTGATGGCTGGACACGGCGAACCCGCCGTCATAGGCCGGTGCGATGTCTCCGGCATAGCCGATGCCGTCATTGTCCCGCGTCGGTATGCTGAGCGAGTCTCCGTGCAGGACGGCGAGCAGCGGCGCGGCAGCTCGGGCGGCGGGATCGTCGTGTTCGGCCTGGATGGCGATGCCGAGGTAGGCGTCGCCCTTGTACGTGCCCCCGCCGCTGGGCGGCAACCCCCCAAGGGGGTGAGCAACCGTCTTGGGACGGCCCGGCGACAGTTGCTCTGCGGGCTCATGGCTCCAGGCCAGGTGGCGCAGGCTCAGGCGCGGGTCCTCCAGGCGCCACTGGCGGAGTAATCGGCCGCTGCGGGCGTCCAGCCGCACCAGCGAGGAGTCCATGCGATGCAGGTCGTACTTCTTGTCGCTCAGGGTACGGGGTACGCCGCCATTGGCAACGATCAGGTGACCCTGGTGATCGAGGATCAGCTGATGCGGATCGACGCCGTGGGTGTCCCATTCGTCCAGTTTCTTCAGGCTGCGGCGGTCGCGCACGCCGATCCTGCCACGACTGGTGCGGATATCCGTCTCGGTAGTGAACAGCACGTCGCCGGCGGCCGCGGCATGGCCGTTCAGGCGCGTGGTAGAGGTGTCGTCGTCCACCCTTACCTGCTGCACCACCCGACCTTCCCCGTCGCAGCGCAGCAGCCAGGTGCCCGGGCGCACGCCGATGACGACGAGGCCGCCGTCGGGCTCGGCGCTGATGCCATGGGGGCGGGTCGGTAACAGCAGGGAATAGCGGACGGTGAGCTTCTCGGCCGCCCAGTCCGCCGCCAGGACACCGGCATGGTAGGGGTCGCTCTTGTTTGGTCCCCGCCAGGCGGCGCCGATCAGCGACGTGCCGGCGGTGGCCGCGGTAGGGTTGCCGGCAGGACTCGTCTTTGGCAGCACGCTCAGCGCT
>JBBITY010000460.1:0-3055 GCA_037440565.1 Desulfurellales bacterium | reverse complement strand
CCTTCGCTCCAGGACCAAGTCGCCAAGCTGCGCCAGTCATTCCGCATCCTGAAGCGCTGACCCGTTCGCGCCGCGCCGGCAACGTCGCGGTTGTCATTGGGGGCGAACCGCGGTAAGGATCGCGCTTGTCTGAACATGTTCCCGCTCGGTCGCGCGTTCCCCGGCCTGCGTTCCGCCCGTATGCTGCTCGGCTTCGTCGCCGGCGTGGTCAGCACCCCCGTCTTCGTGTTGGTCTTCGCCAAGGCAGTAGCCTCTTGGTACGACACGGCCGACTCGAGCTTTGAACACGCGGCGGCCGCCGCGGCGACGCGCGACCTCACCGAAGCGCTGGACCGCTACCGCAATCGCTACCAGCGCGTCCCCGATGCGCAGGAAGGGCTCGCCATCTTGGCACCGGAATACTTGCCGCGTGTCGCGGCGGATCCCTGGGGCCATCCCTTCGTGTACCAACCGAGCGGTCCGAAGTGGGCCGACGTGGTGAGCTACGGGGCCGACGGACAGCCGGGTGGAAGTGGCACGGCAGCCGACGTGAGTGGTCGCTTTGGCAACCTCGGCCCCCGTCCGCCGCTCGTCTTGCACGCCATCGGCAGGGCGGCGTTGTGCCTCATTCCCCTCGTCTGGTTCGCACTGGCCCAGCGCGGGCCGGTGGGCGAAGGATTGGTCGCCGGTACCGGGGCACTGTGGGCGGTGCTGCTGCTGGCGACACTGGGCACTTCGGTACGCGGACGGGCCTCCGTTCTCCTCCCGGTCGGCGTCGGATTGGGCTGCTTGACAGGAAGCATCGGAACGCTGCGCCAACTCCGGGGGGCAGAGTTTCTCACTTGCATCGCGTCAGTCGGCGCCCCGCTGGTGATGGAGCGGCTCATCGCCATCTGACCCGGTTGTCGTGAGATCCATGACTCTCTCCGGACGCGCGGCGATCGCGGGCCTCGGCATCACAAGGCAGGGGAAGGTCTTTCATCGCAATCACGTCGGCTTTGCGATCGAGGCAATCCAGTTGGCGCTCGACGATGCGGGGTTGCAGCGCGCCGATCTCGACGGCCTGCTGCTCAATCCCGGTCTGAGCTGGGGCGAGGCCGGCATGGGCTCCTTCCAGCTCCAACAGGCGATGGGGCTGCGCAGCTTGCGGCTGTCGTCGGTGATGAACGCCGGCGGGGCCAGCGCGGCGGCAATGGTGCAACACGCCGCGCAAGCCATCGCCGCCGGCTTATGTCATACGGTGGCGTGCGTCTTCTCCGATGCCCCGCTCAAACCGCCGGCCCCAAAAACCGAATCCAAGGACAAAGGCGGAGGCTCGGCCGCCGCGTACAGTTTCGCGCGCGGGCTCGACGCCGCGTACGGTCAGTTCGGCATTAACGCCATGTATGCCATGGTCGCGCGGCGCCACATGCATCTGTACGGCACGACCAACGACCACCTCGGCGCGATTGCCGTGGGGCAACGGCAGTGGGCGAACAGAAATCCGCAGGCGCAGTTTTATGACACGCCAATGACCCTCGAGGACTACCATCGCTCTCGGTGGATCGTCGAGCCGTTCCATCTCTACGACTGCTGTCTGGTGTCGAACGGCGGCCTGGCAGTGATTGTCACGAGCGCAGAGCGCGCCCGGGACTTGCGGCGGCCGCCCGTGTACATCCGCGGCATGGCGCAGGGACACCCGGGCGGCGATCCAAGCGAAACCCTGTGTTCGGGGGCCGTGCTGACCAGGGAACCCGCGCTGCAGATGGCGGGCGTCACGCTGAACGACATCGACGTGGTGGAGCTGTACGATTGCTACACCTTCACTGTGCTGGTCTGCCTGGAGGACTACGGCTTCTGCAAGAAGGGCGAGGGGGGACCATTCGTCGCGGACGGACGGATCGGCCCAGGGGGTGCGCTGCCCGTCAATACCGGCGGCGGCCAGCTTTCATCATTTTATATGTGGGGCATGACCCCGATCTCCGAGGCGGTCATCCAACTGCGCGGCGACGGCGGCGCGCGCCAGGTGCCCGGCGCGGAGGTGGCTCTGGTGAGCGGCAACGGCGGCATTCTCTCCACGCACTCAACACTGATCTTGACCAATCGCTGACCGCTACGCGCCCTCGCCATGACTGCATACAAGAAGCCCATTCCCGCCATAACGCCCGAGCTCCAACCGTTCTTCGAAGCCGCCAAGCGGCGTGAGCTGGCTGTCCAGCGGTGTACGGGCTGCGGCACGCTGCGCTTCCCGGCCCGCGAGATTTGCTCGACCTGCTTGTCCACGGACGCGGAGTGGGTAACGGTGTCGGGGCGCGGCGAGATCTTCAGCTTCAACATCATGCACCAGGTCTACCACCCCGGGTTTGCCGACGAGGTGCCCTACGCCGTAGTGCAGGTGAAGCTCGCCGAAGGGCCGAAGATGATTTCCAACCTCGTCGGTGTGAAGCCCCATGAGATCCGGATCGGGATGCCGGTACAGGTCGTCTTCGAGGACGTCTCCGAGGAAGTGACGCTGCCGAAGTTCGCGCCCACCTCCTAGCCACTGGTCCCGGCTTCGGCCCGACGCTACAAGAGCCTCATGCACGTGACGATGGTCAAGAAGCGGATGAAGGACGGTTCGGAGTGCCGCAAGTGCGCGCAGGCCGTCGAGCACCTGCGCAAGCGCGGCCTGCTCGACCGCATCGACGAGATCGTCTGGGCCATCGAGGACGACCCGAACAGCCCGGGCATGCTCCTCGGTGCGCGCATCGGCGTCGAGCGCGCGCCGTTTTTCATCGTCCGCGACGGAGCGGCCGAGCACGTTTACACGAGCGTGCTGAGCTTGATCCAGGAGCGGTTCAGCGAGCACGTGTCCGATCAGGAGCGGGCGCGGGCGATCGACCCCGACGACATCGGCGGCATCTGAGCTAGCCGCCAATCCGCGTCGCGCGCCAGCGCGCTACGACGCCTTCGCCAGGTTGCCCGCGTGCAGGCCGCACTCCTTGAGCATTTCCTCTTCCCACCACCAGCGGCCTTCGCGCTCGTGCTGGCCCGGGTTGACGGGCCGCGTGCACGGCTCGCAGCCGATGGAAACAAAGCCGCGCTCGTGAAGCGGGTT
>JBBITY010000459.1:0-3069 GCA_037440565.1 Desulfurellales bacterium | reverse complement strand
AAACCAGGCCCGGATGGTTTTCCCCTCGGCGGGGCGCAGGGGCGCCAGCCCCGCACTTGATGAAAAAAGCCTGGATTCCCGCTCCGCGCCTTCGCGAGGACAAGCTGCGCGGGAATGACTGACGCGAAAATCTCCGCACCGCGCGAAGAAGTTCGACGTTTGTAGTATAGAAGGCGAAGGCCTGAACGCGCTTGGGGATGGCGTTCCACCTCGTTGCATGAGCGCCACGCAGGTGGAGCGCGACCCTGGGGTGCGCTTTCGTTCCGGCACCGGGAACCAAATTAGGACAGCACTCAAACACACGCCGCAGGAGGCACGCCATGGCTCGATCCCTTTCCAACGCGGAAGAAATCCGGCGTCTCGACCGCGCGCACGTCATCCACCCGATCACCGAGTTTCGCAAGCAGGAGAAGTACGGCTCGAAGATCTTCGCCGGCGGCCGCGGCGTCGAGCTGACCCTGGCGGACGGCCGCACCCTCATCGACGGCTTTTCCGGTCTGTTCAACATCAGCGTCGGCCACGGGCGGACGGAGATTGCCGAGGCCGTGGCGGCGCAGATGCGCCGGCTCGCTTACTATCCGAGCTTCTGGGACTTCGGCAACGAACCCGCCGCACGACTGGCGGAGAAAATCGCCGGTCTGCTTCCCCAAGACCGCCGCCTGAATCACTTTCTCTTTCACAGCGGCGGCAGCGAGGCCAACGAGGCCAATTTCAAGTTCGCGCGCCTCTACCATGCCGTGCGCGGCAAGCCGTCGAAGGTCAAGATCATCTCCCGCCGCTGGGCGTTCCACGGCGCCACACGCGGCGCCGGCACGGCGACGGGCATCGTGGCCTATCACGCGTTCATCGAGCAAGATCCGTCGCACGCCTACTTCGCACCGCCGTACTGCTACCGCTGTGAGTTCGGCCAGACGTATCCCGGCTGCGGCCTCTCCTGCGCGCACGACCTCGAAACCCAGATTGCGCGCGAAGGTGCCGACTCGGTGGCCGCCGTCATTCTGGAGCCCGTGATGGGCACCGGCGGGATGCTCGTGCCTCCTCCCGATTACTTCGGGCCCATCCAGGAAATCTGCCAGCGCTACGACGTGCTGCTCATCCTCGATGAGGTGGTCACCGGCTTCGGCCGCACCGGAAAGTGGTTCGGCATGGAGCACTGGAATATCAAGCCCGACCTCGTGTCCTTCGCCAAGGGCATCTCATCGGGTTACTTGCCGCTCTCCGCCTCGGTGCTCGCCGACCACGTGTACGAGACCATCCGCGACGAGATGCCGGACGGCATCCCGCTGATGTTCGGCCTGACGTACAACAATCACCCGACTTGCTGTGCCGCGGGACTGGCGAATATCGAGATCATCGAGCGCGACGGACTCGTCGAGAACGCCCGGGTGGTCGGCGCCTACTTGCTCGAACGATTGCGCGAGGCATTCGGCCGGTCGCCGATCGTCGGAGAAATTCGCGGCTGCGGCATGTTGGCGGCAGTCGAGATCGTGCGCGATCAGCAGACGAAAGAGCCGTTTCCCAACATCGAAGATCCCCACCGCATCGTCGCCGCCGCGTTCGAGCGCGGCCTCATCGCCCGCGCGCTGTTCCAGTGCGTCGCGCTGGCGCCGCCGCTGATTTCGACCAAGGCGGACGTCGACCGCATGGTCGGCATTCTGCAAGACGTGTGGCCCGCCGCGGAGCGGCACGTTTTCGAAGGAAGAACGTAGAGCTCGTGAAAAGTCCCTCGGGGTGGAGCAATGCTCCACCCCTCGAGAACGGCGCTGTTCCGCACCGCCGTTACCGTCGATTCCCAGGGCGGGTCAAGCGCCAGCCAGCAATGCCCTCCCGGCTTCGTCGAACAGGTACACCCGCTCCGCGTCCGCCCGGACATGGACGGCATCGCCTTTGGCAAGCTCGTGCATCCCTTGCAGCCTGGCGACGAGGCGAACCGTCTCCTCGCCCGACCCGGCGCGCAGGTGTGCGAGCGTTTCGTGGCCGAGATATTCCACGTGCTCGACGACGGCCGCGAGACAACCAGCGCCACCTGGCACAAGCTGAAACCCCTCCGGGCGGACGCCGCCCGTCAAGCGCCGGCCAATCGCCCGCTCGGCGACGCCTGGGGCGAACCGTTCCGGGGCAAGGGGGATCACCTGTCCGGCAACCGCCATGCTCAGGCGGCCGCGATCGTCGATCGCCACGCGGGTCGGAAAAAGGTTCATCGGCGGGCTGCCGATGAAGCCGGCCACGAAGACGTTGGCGGGGCGATCGTACAACTCGCGGGGCGCGGCGATCTGCTGCAGACCGCCTTGGTGCAACACCGCGACGCGCTGGCCGAGGGTCATGGCCTCCACCTGATCGTGCGTCACGTAGATCATGGTCGTGCCCGTCCGCCGCTGCAGCTCGCTGATCTCCGCGCGCACCTGCACGCGCAGCTTGGCGTCGAGATTCGACAGCGGCTCGTCGAGCAGGAAGACCGCCGGCTCCCGCACCAGCGCGCGTCCCATCGCTACCCGCTGGCGTTCGCCCCCCGAGAGCTGCTTGGGCAAGCGAGCGAGCAGCTCGGTGATGTCGAGCAGTCCGGCGGCCCACTCCACGCGCCGCTGCATTTCGTCGCGCGGCAACCGCCGCATCTTCAGCGGGAACTCGAGGTTCTGCCGGACCGACATGAACGGGTAGAGCGCGTAGTCCTGGAACACCATCGCGACGTTGCGCTCTTGCGGCGATCGGTCGTTCACCACCTGGTCCCCGATGCGGATCGTTCCGCTCGTCAGCGGTTCGAGCCCGGCGAGCAGCCGCAGCAAGGTCGACTTGCCGCACCCCGACGGCCCTACGATGACCACCAGCTCACCGTCGTCGACCCGCAGGCTGCAGTCGGCGATCGCCCTCGTCCCATTGGGATACACCTTGTCGACGTGCTCGAATTCGACGCTGGCCATTCTGCGCTCTGCCGAGGGGCACTCAAACCCGAACTGCCGCCCTTTGGCAAACGGCTTCATCCTCGCACGGCCCACGGAATCGATTGTTCCTCCGATGCGGGGCTGGCGCCCCTGCGCCCCGCCGAGGGGCAAACCATCCGGGCCTGGTTTT
>JBBITY010000458.1:251-3073 GCA_037440565.1 Desulfurellales bacterium | reverse complement strand
GATGGAGGTCCTGCTGGTGGCCGCCAAGAAGGACATCGTCAACAGTTACGCCGAGACGCTGCGGCGGGGCGGCCTGTTACCGGTCGTTGTCGATGTCGACTACTTCGCGCTCGACAACGTCTACGAGCTCAACTACGAACCCGCAGCCGACCGGGTGGTTGCCCTGGTCAACATCGGCGCCCGCTACTCGTCCATCAACATCCTGAAGGGTGGCCGTTCCACGTTCACCGGTGACGTGCCCGTGGGAGGGCGGGACATCACGGAGGCCCTCACCCGCGACCTCGGGGTATCTGCTGAAGAGGCCGAGCGGCTCAAGGCCGGCGACGGGGCGCACGCGGACGCCGAGCAATTGTCGGTGGCCATGGGTCCGGCGGTGGATTCCTTGATCGAGGAGATCTACTACGCGTTGAGCTTCTTCTGGACGGCGGCGACAGACGAGCGGATCGACATCCTCTATTTGAGCGGTGGGGCGGCGCGCACGCCGGAGCTGGCCCAGCGCCTGGCCGGGCGCGTGGAAGCGCCAGTGGAGATCGCGGACCCGCTTGCGCGGGTCCTGCTGGCACCGACGGTCGATGCCGCCGGGTTGCGACGCCGCGCTCCCGAATTCGCCGTGGCCATGGGATTGGCCATGCGACGACCGGCGGACAAATGATCCGGATCAACCTGCTTCCACTCAGGGAGGCGGAACGGGCCGTCGGGCGGCGCCAGCAGGTATCGCTTGCACTGCTCGGATTCCTGGTGGCCCTGTTCATCATGATCGTGCCGTTCATGATTCAGGGGCGGCGTCTCGCGGTGCTGGACCGGGACATCCACGAGGTCGAGGAGCAGATCAAGCGCTTTAACGACCAGGTCAAAGAGGTGCGCGACTTGGACCGCGTCAAAGCCGAACTGGAAGCCAAGCTGCGTATCATCGAAGACCTCAACGGGAAACGCGTCGGGCCGGCTCGCGTGCTGGCCGACCTCAGCGCGGCGACGCCGACCAACCTGTGGCTGATGGATTTTTCCGAAACGGGCGGCGCGGCCACACTCACGGGGATGGCCCTCGACAACGAGACCATCGCCCGCTTCATGCGTCAGTTGCAGGAGTCGCCGTACTTCCACTCCGTCGACCTCGTGGAGACCTCGCGCAACCCGCGCGCGGCCCGGGCCGGTGCGAATCAGCCGCAGATGCTGTTCACGCGGTTCATCATCAAGGCGCGCATCGATTACTTCGGGCGCCGCGGCGAAGGGACCGAGCCGGTGACTGATGAGGCGGGCAAGGCAGGGGCGAAGAGCGGCAAGCCGGCTGGGAAGGGCGGGAAGGAAGCGGGGCGGCAGCGCAAGGGAGCGGGCAAACCATGAACGACCTCATCGAGCGCATTTTGGACCTGCCTCCCCGGCAGCGGCTGTTGCTCCTGGTGGGGTCGGTCGGCCTGCTCTTCGTCCTGTACGGCTACTTCATTTACCTGCCGCGCAGTACGCGAATCGAGAACCGCACCCGGCAATTGGAAGGACTGCGAGCCGAGCGCGACAAGAAGGCGCAAATGGTCGCCAACCTGGCGCAGGCGCGCCAGGAGGTTGCCGACTTGAACGCCGCCTTGAAGAAAGCGGTCATGCAGTTGCCGGACACCAAGGAGATCCCCGATCTCCTGAGCAGCATTTCGGCCTCGGGCCGCGAGTCGGGACTGGAGATCGCGCAGTTTCGCCAGCGCGCGGAGGTCTATCGCGACTTTTACGCCGAGGTGCCCGTCGAGATTTTGGTCCGCGGCACGTATTTCCAGGTGGAAGAGTTCTTCACCAAGGTCGCCGAGCTCATGCGGATCGTCAACGTCAGCGACATTTCGATCAAGGCTCCGGCGACCATCGAAGGTGATCCGATTCGCTTGGAGACGTCGTGTGCGGCAACCACCTTCCGGTTTCTCGACGAGGCCGAGCGGCAGCGGATCGCCAAAGAGCGCGAGAAGGAAAAGAAAAAGTGAGGCGCGGGACAGCGTACGCAGGGGGAGTGCTGGTCGGGTTGCTCGGCGGGCTGGCGTGGGCGCAGGCGCCTGCCGAGTCCGAACACGCGATGGCCGAGGTGCCGGCGGTGCAAGCCCCGGCAGAGGCATCGCCCACCGCGCCGTCGCGCAGTCCGGGGCGACGCCGTGATCCGTTCCGGCCGTTCACCTTGGATCTTCGGCCGGAGACCGTCGCGGAGCCTGTCACGCCGCTGCAGCGGTACGAGCTCCCGCAACTGAAAGTCGCCGCTGTTCTGCTGGACATCAGCCCGCCACGGGCGATGCTGCAGGACAGCAGCGGCATGGGGTTCATCGTCACCCCGGGCACGTTGATCGGCCGCAATCGAGGGGTGGTGACGGCGATTGAGCCCCGGCGGGTCGTGGTGGAAGAGCGGGTGTTGGACTTCTATGGCAACGAGCAGGTGCAACGCGTAGTGCTGGAGATGGCGAAGGATGACGAAGGCGAACGCCAGGAGTGATCATGATGCGAAGGGCAAGTGGGTTGGGTGCGGTGCTTGGTGGGCTTTCCCTGTGGGGGGCGATGGCGCTCGTCGGTTGCGCGCCGCCGGCCGTGCTCGACGTGGCGACGCGGACCGAGGTCGAAGGGCCGGCGGTCGCCGCGTTGTCCGGTCCGCCCGAAGCTGGCTCCGCGGCGGCCGTGCCGAGCGATGGCGGGCTGGAGATTCGGGAACTCAAGGTCATCGACGACAACGGCCAGCAGGGAGTGTTCGCCAAGCTGAGCCGCGCTCCGCGTGAGGTCTCCCACTTCACGCTGGCCAATCCGAACCGGATTATCGTCGAGCTGATCGGGGACATGCCGGGCAACATGCGGGCCGAGCAATACCC
>JBBITY010000458.1:0-211 GCA_037440565.1 Desulfurellales bacterium | reverse complement strand
GGCGCTTTATCACCTATACCCCCGCAATGTCTGGTGGGCCGCTCCCGTCCTACACGGTGGACGACTTGAACGACACGCTCGTGGCGTTCATCGGCGAGCCCCAAGGGACCAGTGCGCCGGTGCGAGAGCAAATCGTTTTCACCGAGCGAGCCGTGCCCGGTGCCGCTCGTCCGGCCGCGCCGGTGGCCGTCGCCGCGGCGCCGCCGCCCGC
>JBBITY010000457.1:1059-3075 GCA_037440565.1 Desulfurellales bacterium | reverse complement strand
CGGCTTCAAGCGCGCCGTGTATCACGCGGCGACCGGGGTGCTGGAGCCGGCGGACTGCGGGGCACAAGTCCGTCACAGCGCTGTGATATGGCAGAGCGCGGACACCTCGGGTTACTTCTTGGGACTGGGCAACTGTGGGCGGCCAGATGAAATTGACGGAATCTTCTTCGACTGGGGCGATCTGTGGTACCCGGCGTCGATTGATGGGTTCGAGATTGCCTACGCGACGGACGCCAGTGAAGGTCCGAATTCCATCGAGCTCGCGGTGCGGTTCTACAACAACTCGAACGGGTTTGGGGACAACGAATGGCCGCCCGTGGCGGGTTTTTCGCTTGCCTTGCCGGGCAAGCCTGCGGGTTACGAGTACCAGTTCTTCGGCTGGTTCGTCACGGTAGACCTGGAGGGAACGAGTCTGGAATTCATGCTGGGAGACGATGACTTGGACAGCGACTACCTCCCAGACTTCGGGTACTCATACCGCGTGCTGGATTACGGAACAAGTCTGGGAACTGGGCCACTGTTTTCAGAGCCAAACGACCCGCTCAGCGGGCCCGGCGCGGACGACGCGTTCGACCTGTATATCCGCGACCCCAACGCGGCAAATCCGTGCGATCCGAATACGCCGTTCGTGTACTGGGGAACATTCTGGTTTGGTGGCACCCCCTACTGCCAGACTCACCTGGCACTCTACGGAGCTGAAGAATGCACCCCGCCCGTCGCGGTGCGGCTGCGCGGACTTTAATCTCAACAGCCGTGTAGACCTGGGTGACCTTTCCTGGCTGCTGACCGCGTTCGGGACAACCCCTGGAGAAGCGGGTTACTTCGCCGCAGCGGATACGCTGTGTCCGATTGGGGTCGGGTTGGAGGATTTGTCCGCGCTGCTGGACGTGTACGGGCTGGAGTGCGAATAGGCGGGCGCGGCGCGAGGAGCGGACCGGGGTCCACTTTGGATACTGGAAATTGGATTGCGGGCGAACGGAGCCTAGTTGAAGCAGCGGCGCAGAATGGCGAATCCGACGCAAGACAGCGGCGGCGTGAGTCGAAAAACACCGTGCTCAAGTCCATCGGGGAGAGTTGAAGCCGAAGACGCACGACTTGCCGTTCGAACCTCGCTACTCCCGGCTCCCCACTCCCGATATGCCGGTCCTGACAGGGGGCGCCTCCGCGTCACACCTTCGTCGCGCGCAGGACCTCCTCGCAAGTCGTGCGGCCGGAGCGCACCACGCGCCAGCCTTCCTCGCGCAGCAGGCGCAGGCCGGCCGTCCTGCGCGCGACGGGGACCATCTGCGCCGCGCTCTTGCGGTTGACGATCATCTCCCGCAGCTCGTCGTTGAGCACCAGCAGCTCGAACAGCGCGCGCCGGCCGGCGTAGCCGGTGTTGGCGCACTCGCGGCAGCCGCGGCCGCGCCACAGCTTCTCGCCGGGTTGGTATTCGAAGTCGCGCGGGAACGTCTCGGGATGCTCGGGAATGTACTCTTCCTTGCAGTTCTTGCAGATGGTCCGCACGAGTCGCTGGGCGAGCACAGCCTCGACCGAGCTGGAGATCAGGAACGGCTCGACGCCCATATCGAGCAGGCGCGTCGTGGCCGACACCGAGTCGTTGGTGTGCAGCGTGCTGAAGACCAGGTGGCCGGTGAGCGAAGCGTTGATCGCCGTCTCGGCGGTCTCCAGGTCGCGCACCTCGCCGACCAGAATTACATCAGGGTCGTGCCGCAAAAACGAGCGCATCGCGCGCGCGAACGTCAGCCCGACCTTCGGCAGCACCTGCACTTGGTTGATGCCGTCCAGGTAATACTCGATTGGATCCTCGACCGTCAGGATTTTCAGTTCCGGGTTCACGATCTCCGCCAGCGCGGCGTAGAGCGTGGTCGTCTTGCCCGAGCCGGTCGGGCCTGTCACCAGCACGATGCCGTGCGGGCGGTCGATCAGCTCGCGAAACTGCGTCAGCGTCTCGCCCTCCATGCCCAGCTCGACCAGCGACAGCCGCACCGACATGCGGTCCAGGATGCGCAGCAC
>JBBITY010000457.1:0-1007 GCA_037440565.1 Desulfurellales bacterium | reverse complement strand
CGCGCCCGTGGGCCTTGATCTTGAAGCCGCCGTCCTGCGGCAGGCGCTTCTCAGCGATGTTCATGCCGGCCAGAATCTTGATGCGGCTGACCACCGCGTTCTGGAAGCGGCGGATCTCCGGCGGGACGTTCGCGTAGCGCAGCACGCCGTCCACGCGGTACCGCACGATGAACTCGCGCTCGAACGGCTCGAAGTGAATGTCGCTGGCGCGCTGGCTGATGGCCTCGATCAGGATTTCGTTGACCAGCTTGATGACCGAGGCGTCCTGGGCCATCTGCACGTCGAGATCGGCGGACTCGACTTTCGCTTCGTCGATGACCTCGATGCCGTCGCTCTCGGCGACCATGGCGTGCAGCACATCGCCGCCGACGCCGTAGAACGCCTTGATCATGCGGTGGATGTCGGCTTTCGATGCGAGCACGGCCTGGATCGGCAGGCCGACGTAGGTGCGCAGCTCGTCAATCGCGTAAATGCTGTACGGATCGCTGGTTGCAACGCGGACGCTCTTGCCGTTGCGGCACACGGGCATGATGTTGTACTTGTGCACGAAGCGGCTGGGGACGAGTTTGAGCAGCTCCTTGTCGATGTCCGCCTCGGTCAACTCGACGATCGGCATCGCGAACTGGTCGCTGTACTCGCGCAGCATGTCCTTCTCGGACACGTAGCCGAGTCGCACCAAGGCCTGATCGACACGCTCTTCCGTCCCAACCGCCGCTTCAGCCTGGGCGAGCTGTTCGCGGCTGACCAGACCCTTCGCGATAAGTGCTTCACCGACTGGCATGTCTATGCAACCCGTGAAATATCAAATACTTACAGAAACCGCCTCGGTCGGGCGACACCGCGCCCTCGCTCTTATACCCACGGCGCCCGTCGCAGATTGCAGTGGTTAGCGCTAGGAGCTCCCCGAAACCAGCGGCCGGATCGCGTTTTGCCTCGGCTTCGCCCGCCGGTATAACGCCGCTTTCGGGTGCGTACGGGAGTTTCGCATGCGGGTTCTCTCGGGAGTG
>JBBITY010000456.1:0-3083 GCA_037440565.1 Desulfurellales bacterium | reverse complement strand
ACTGGCAGCGATCCCCGCTTGCGCGGAGACCGTGCGCATCGCGACCTTGTTGCAGCTCGCCGGCGAAACCGGTGTCGGCCTGCACATCACCCGGCTGTCCAGCGCTGCCAGCCTCGCTATGATCAAGGACGCGCGCAGGAGAGGCCTTGACGTCACGTGCGATGTCTCGATCAACCACATCCACCTGTCGGAGGTGGACGTAGGCGATTTCAATCCGAACTGTCATCTCCAGCCGCCGCTGCGTGCCACGTCCGACCGCGAAGCGCTGCGGCAAGGCCTCACGGACGGCAGCATCGACGCCCTGTGTTCCGACCACACGCCGGTGGACGACGATGCCAAGCAGCTTCCTTTCGCCGAGGCGGAACCGGGCGCCACGGGTGTCGAACTGTTACTGCCATTGACCCTGAAATGGGCAGGGGAAACCGGTCTGCCGCTGTCCCGCGCGCTATCCCGGGTGACCGTCGACGCCGCTGCCGTGCTGGGACTGGAGGCCGGCAGGCTGGGCGTGGGCAGCGCTGCCGATGTCTGCGTTTTCGACCCGCACGCCTGCCTGCGCGTGACCCGGGAGACACTAAAGAGCCAAGGCAAGAACACCCCCTTCCTCGGCTTCGAACTGAGCGGGCGCGTTCGCTACACGCTCCTGGACGGACACGTCGTGTACGAGGCGCGTAGCTAGTCCGTACCGAGCCGACGCAACCTCTCCAGCGCCGATGGCGCCACTCCGGCCACGCGCACGAGTTTGCGCCGCGACGCTGCGCCACCGACAAGTTTCACGTCTGCGCGCGTCACTCCCAGGAGATCGGCGAGGAACCCCGTCAAGCAGGCGTTTGCCCTGCCGTCGGCGGGTGGTGCAGCTAGTTTCACCTTCAGGGCATCGCCGTGGCAGCCGACGATCTCTGTGCGCGCCGCGTTTGGCTGCACGTGCAGCGTCAGGATAATGTCGCCGGAGGCGTCGGTGCGCAGCCAGGGATAGGTGAATGCAGCCACTCAGATAAGGAGCTGACGAATACCGCCGTACAAAGTCGGAACGATGTAGAACAGGATCACCTGCAGGATCAGCAGCAGCACCAAGGGGGATAGGTCCACATTGGCGATGGGCGGAATGATGCGCTGTAAGGGTGCTAGGAACGCACGCGTCAGTCCATTGAAAAGCGGCGCTATCGGCGAATAGGGGTTCACCCAGCTCAGAACGGCGGCGATGATCACGGCGCCGATCAGCACGTAGAGCATCATCTTGAACGTTGCGACAACCCCGAGCAAGGCAACGACGAGCGCCGCCACACCGGGGGCGCTGCCTAGGGAAACGCCCCTGAGCCAGAACTCGACCAGCACCAGCAGCGTCTGCGCAACCCACACCAGTACCACGCTTGAGAGATCGAGTCCGAACAGTCCGGGAATGAATCGCCTGGCGGGCAACACCGCCCAGTCGGTGGCGGCGACGATGAACGCCCCAAGCTGATTGCGGAAGGACACGCGCTGCCATTGCATCATGAAGCGCGCAATGAGCAATATCGAGAAGAAGCCGACCACGGCGTCGAGGATGAACAGGATCAGTTGCGTCAGCATCGTCTTTTATGGGAGCTTGGGGAGAGTGTGCCTGACGTAATCACGGAGGTGCGGGCAAATGACTGGTGGCTACATGTGCGTAAAAAGGTTCCTTCAACCCTTGCCCAGCAAGTCGCCGAGTTCGCGGCCACGGGCATCCGCGGCACGAACGGCACGCACAATTGCCTGGCAGATGCCGTCGGCCTCGAACGAGCTGAGCGCCGCTTCCGTCGTGCCGCCCTTCGATGTGACGCGCTGGCGCAGCGCGCTGACTTCCTCGTCGCTGGCTGCAGCGAGTTTCGTCGCGCCGAGGAACGTCTCGATGCTTAGGGTACGTGCCTGCTCGGCGGTAAGTCCCAGTTCTCGCGCCGCGGCTGCCAGAGCCTCGATGAAATAGAAAACGTAGGCAGGACCACTGCCCGACACTGCGGTTATCGCGTCCATGAGCTGCTCGTCACCAATCCACAACGTTCTTCCGACCGCGGACAGGACGCGTTGTGCAGCGTTTCGCTGCGCCGCGTCAACCACTGGATCGGCGTACAAGCCCGTGATCCCGGCACCGATCAGCGCGGGCGTGTTTGGCATGGCGCGTACCAAGCAGCGGTAGTCGCCCAACCAGCGCGAGAGGTCCGCCAGACGAATGCCCGCAGCGATGCTGAGGACAAGCTCGGTCTTCAGTGTGCCCCGCAGCGGCGCGACGGCCACACGCATCTGCTGCGGCTTGACGGCGAGCACAATGACTTCGCTGCCAGGGGCGAGACCTCCGGGTGTGTCATGACAACGTACTCCATACTCGCTGGTCAGGCGTTCCCGCGTCTCGGCAACTACTTCCACGACAGCGATATCCGTGGCGGCAAAGCCCTGCCGCAACAGGCCGCCGATTAGGGCAGTAGCCATGTTGCCACCGCCGAGAAATGCAATTTTCATGTATCTTCCACCTTGCGTGCGCAGCGAGACCTGCCCCGCAGCGACGACAGACCGCAGGGCGGTCGCCGCCGCACCCCTGCGCCGGTCACGACACCTGGTCCGCGCTTGCTCTCCTGCGACGACCGAATATCGCGGTGCCGACGCGGACGATCGTCGCCCCCTCCATTATCGCCGCTTCCAAGTCGTCGGACATCCCCATCGACAGGGTGTCCAAGGCCATTCCGCGCACACAGAGCCGCTCCTTCAAGCGCCGTACGGCGGCGAATCTGCGGCGCAGCAATTCCATATCCGCCGAAGGCTCCGGAATCGCCATCAACCCCCGCAGTCTCAGATTGGGCAGGGCCGCAACGCACTGCGCCAGCTGGAGGAGATCGTCGGGAGTCACCCCGCCCTTGGTGCTTTCACCGCTGACATTTACCTGGATACACACCTGAAGCGGCGGACGCGAGGCGCCGCGGGCCTCAGAAAGCCGCTGGGCAATCTTGAGGCGATCGATACTGTGTACCCAGGCGAAGTGTTCTGCAACCGCGCGCGTCTTGTTGCTCTGGAGCGGTCCGATGAAATGCCACTCCAGGCCCAGATCAGCGAGGGTCGTGACCTTTTCCACAGCC
>JBBITY010000455.1:1079-3084 GCA_037440565.1 Desulfurellales bacterium | reverse complement strand
GAACGCGAACGTGTAGTGGTCGATCGGCGGCTCGACCAGATCGGAGACGTAAAACGTCGAGCCGAGAAACGGCTGCTTGCGAATCTCCTCGGAAACCCGCACGGCGCTGCGGCTCGCGGCCACCTTGATGTACTGCTCATTCTGGCCAT
The DNA here is from genome assembly GCA_037440565.1 of Desulfurellales bacterium. Lineage (GTDB taxonomy): Bacteria > Desulfobacterota > Binatia > HRBIN30 > CADEER01 > JBBITY01. Next base: position 2,935 of record JBBITY010000455.1, on the reverse strand, counting down.
CCGGCGGTTGGAGAAAGAGGAAGCGTATCCCCTGCAGCTCGGGCGGGGCGGTGACCTCGAGGTAACTCGCCCGGGCGCCGCTGACGAACTTGTGGCTCAGCTCCACCTGGCGCGGGGGTCCATCCTCGACGGTGAGCTTCAACGTCGCGACGAGCGGCCCCTTGGGGATGGCATCGAGCACGCGCTGCACCAGCGCGCGCGCCTCTGGGTCCTCGGCGCGCACCGGCCCCGCCGTGCCGAGAAACAATGCCGTCACAAGGCTGGTCGCCAACACAAACCTGCGTCTCATCGTCCTTCCCCCCTTTCTGCGCCGGACCTGTCCGGTGCGCATAACCGATTTCGGCGAGAACGCCAACCGCCGATCGCTGATCGCTGGTGCGTCCTCCCGCGATACGCGACGGCCGATCAGCGATTGGCCCCGCATGGGCCGGAGAAGGTTCCGGCGGCTGACGCGCGAGCGCGATCGAGGGGATCGATCGAATCGGTGCATGACCACGGTCATTCCACACGTTCCCTCACCAGTTGATCCGTCGTGTTCTCCAGGCGGTCGCTGAGGATGCGGGCGAGGTTGAAAAACACCGTGGCGGCGATGCGCGGGTACTGCCGCCGCAGGCGGCGCACGAAGCGACCGTCGAGCACGAGGTACTCCGTGTTCTCGGCGAGGATCACGTCGGCCGAACGCGGCCGCTGGCGCACCAGGCCCATTTCGCCGATCACATCGCCGCGGCCCAGGCGCCGAATGACGTTGCCGTCGCCGCGGCACACGTCGGCCTGCCCGTTCAGCAGGACGTACAGCTCCCCCCTCAGTTCGCCGCGCCGCGTGAGGGCGAACCCGCGCTGCGCCGAGGCGAGGTGGGCCATCAGCACCACGATCTTGGCCTGGAACGGCCGCAAGCCCTCGAACAGCGGGATCTGCTTGTGCGGCTCCGGCCCGAGCTTGAGGAACAAGAGGTCCCACAAGGTGACGATGTTCGTCGTGGCCATCAACGCCGGTGTGAAGAACAGCTCGGTGATGAGCGCGACGCCCATGGTCACGCCGGAGAGCAGGCCGAAGTGCTGGACCGGCTGGAAGTTGGACAGGCAGACGATGAAGAAGCCCGCCGCCAGCGCGGTGGAGATGAACACCGCCGCCTGCCCGGCCGAGCGGATGGCATACGCTACGGCGCGGTCGCGGTCGCCGCTGCGGCGCAGCTCCGCGTTGAAGCTGCTGAGCAGGTGGATCGTGTCGTCGATCGCAATGCCGATGGCAATGGCGGCGATCGTGCTGGTCGAAACGTTCAGGCTGATCCCCGACCAGCCCATGAGGCCGAAGAGCATCACCGTCGGAATGACGTTGGGAATCAACGCCAGCACGCCGACGCGGACGGAGAGGAAGAGGAAAGAAAGGAGCGCCAGCAGCGCGCCCAGCTCCTGCCAGAGCCCCGTGACCTGTCCCCACACCAAGGCGTCGGCCGACTGGTTGAGCAACACGACGGTGCCGGTGGGGCGGACGGTCACGCCGGCCGGGAAACGGGCTGCGGCGAACTGCTCGACACGCTGGACGAACGCGCCGACATCGGCCGACCCGGACAGCGTGGTGCGCACGATCATGCTGCTGCGCGAGAAATCCCGGTTCACCACGTTCTGCAGATCAGCCGGGTCGACGAAGAGCAGGATCTGATCGACCTCGCTCTGCGTGGTCGGGACCGCCGTGTCGGCATCCGGCTGCAGGACGCCGCGCACCAGGTTCAGGTAGTCGTAGAGGGACACGCTCCGGTCGACCCCTGGCTGCTGCTCGACGAACTTTTGCAGGTCGTGCAGAGCCAGCAGCGAATCGAGCCGCCGCAAGGCCCCGGGTTGATCGGCGTCCATCATGA
>JBBITY010000455.1:0-1056 GCA_037440565.1 Desulfurellales bacterium | reverse complement strand
GCCGGCGAGGTGACTGGCAATGAGTGCCGTGTCGCGCCGAAACCGGCTCGCCGGGTGAAAGAAACTCAGGTAGTCCGTGGCGACGCGGATGCGCGTGATGCCCCATCCAGAGGCGAGCAGGATGACGCCGCCGCCGGCGAGCACGGCGCGGCGGTGACGGACGGCGAACATGCTGGCGCCCTGCAAGAACCGAATCAGGCGGCCGTCTTCCGAATGAAAACGCGGGGGTGCCGCAGGCAGCGGCAGGAGGGTGAGCAGTGCCGGAATCAGCGTGAAGGCGCAGAGGAGAATGACGGTGATCCCGAACACGGCGTAGGCACCGAACTCGCGGATCGCCTCGATGGGCGTGAAGATCAGCGTGGCAAAGCCGATCAGCGTCGTCAGCGCGGCAATGGTGACCGGCAGGCGCACGTGCGCCAGCGTCGCACTGACCACCTCGTCGCGGCGCCGCCCCGGGTGCAGCTCCAGGTAGTACTGGCTGATTATGTGGATGCCAGATGCGATTCCCACCACCATGAGGAGCGGGTTCAGCACCAGGGTGCCCATGTCGATGGCGCTGCCGAGCAGGACCATCACGCCGTTCGTCCACACCACGCCGACGATCACGGTGGCCAGCGGGATGAGCACACCCCGCCACGTGCGGAACATGAACAGCAAGACCAGAATGGTCAGGAGCAGCGCCAGCGGCGTGAACGTGGCTGTGTCGCCCTCCATGAGCCGCGCGCCGTTGACCTTCAGGCTCGGTATGCCGGTGACGGCGAACCGTTCCGGCCCGCCCAGTTCGGAGAGCAGCGCGTGGATGCGGTCGTCGGCGGCGCGCAGCACGTGCTCGTCGCTCGTCGCAAAAACCACCGAGATGCCCGCCGCACGGCCGTCGGCCGACACGACGTTGCCGAGGTAGATGGGGTTGGCCAGCACCTGATCGCGGAAGGCGGCGGCCGCCTCGGGCGTCGCCGGCACGGCGCGCATCAGGCGGCCGATGCGCACCCCCGACGCGGTCATCTCGACGCCCTTCACCGTCGTCAGGCTGAGCACCTCACGGACGCCATCGACGGC
>JBBITY010000454.1:0-3089 GCA_037440565.1 Desulfurellales bacterium | reverse complement strand
GTCGGCGCCCATGCCGGCCACGTCGCCGACGTTGTCGCCCACGTTGTCGGCGATGACCGCCGGATTACGGGGATCGTCCTCCGGAATCCCCGCTTCGACCTTCCCCACCAGATCGGCGCCGACGTCAGCCGCCTTTGTGTAAATGCCGCCGCCGACCCGGGCGAAGAGCGCAATCGACGAGGCCCCGAGCGAGAATCCGGTGAGCACGTTCATGACTCGGCTCAACTGCCCTGGCGTCTCGGCCCCAAAGACGTTGCGGTACACGATGTACAGGGCACTGAGACCCGCAACCCCGAGGCCGGCGACGACCATACCCATCACCGTGCCGCCGGAAAATGCCACATCCAGGGCGCCCACCAGGCTGTGGCGCGCCGCATTGGTGGTGCGGACGTTCGCCTGCGTGGCCACTCGCATGCCGAAGAACCCCGCCAGCGCCGAGCAGGTCGCACCGACAACGAACGAGATGGCAACCACCCACGACGACTCGGCTTCCGTCGCGCCCGAGATACCGAGCAGCGTGCCGACCACGACCACGAACACGCCGAGCACTCGGTACTCCCGCGACAGGAAGGCCATCGCTCCTTCCTGGATGCTCGCGGCGATCTCCTTCATCCGTGCGGTGCCGGGATCCTGGCGGGCGACCCACGCCGCCTTCCACCCTGCAAAGGCCAGCGCCGCAACTCCGGCGACGGGGACAACATGCACCAAATCCATGATCTTGCGCCTCCTTCCTTACTCTTTCAGGCGATCTTGCGCGCCGGCGACGGGGATCGCTTCACCCGGGCCAATGGACGGCTGCCCCCCCTTGGGCACTGCGGAACCGAGTGGTCCCCCTTGCCAAAAAAAGCCCGGAAACTCAATGATTACGATCAGAGCTTGTGAAAAAAGCCCTGGGGTTGGGCAGCCCCGCCCCCCCAAGAGCGGTGCCGGGGCAACGCGGCTCCGGTCCTGAGCGCATGACCACTGCTCCCGCCCTTCCGCCGGCGTTACAGCCCCCCCGGCCTGGGGTTCTTCACAAACGCTCGGCTACGCCCGCCCGACCGCCTTCCGGGGCGCATCTTTTGCGCCTTGACGCTTGCGATCGCCGCGCTTTTGTGAGATGTACCCTCATCGCTGCTGCCCAGAAGACTTTGAGGCAGGAAGGAGGTAAGCGGAATGAAGATGTCAACTGGAGGAATTGCCGCTGCGGCTCTTGGTCTGGCGCTCATCGCTGGCGGAGCCGGCTGCGCCGCGAAGAAGGCGGAGCTCGACCCGGCCACGATGGCGCGGATCGAGGCAGCGGCAAACAAGGCGGAAGCCGCCGCCAACAAAGCTGAAGCCGCTGCCCGGAGCGCTTCCGAGGCGGCTCAGCGCGCTGAAGCAGCCGCGCAGAAGGCTGAAGCGATCTTCAGCAAATCGATGCATAAGCGGTAACTGCTCCGAGCTGTTTACAGCGATCCATTTTGAAAAAGAGGCGATCCGGTGGGGTCGCCTCTTTTGCTTTTTCCCCGTCGCGCCCCGCCGAGTGCGGCCGCAACAGCCCCACGACCGACCGCGGTTCGCGGCGCAGGCAGTCCGAGGGTTCACCGTCGCCAGCGCCAGCTCGACGATGTCGCCCACGACTGTTATATGTCGGCTCGTATCGCGATGTCATGAGCTCGTATCGCGTCGTTATGAGGCGAACCGGCATTCGCTGCGCGCGAAGGGGTCGTGCCTCGGATCGGCGTGCGGAACGCCGTTGATGTTCCGCCGCAAGGCCCACCTAGCTATCTCCACCTTGTTGCCACTCCAACCCGCCGAGCGCAGGGAACTCCTGCGCCTTGCCCGCGCGGCTATTGGTGCGGCGCTCAACGCCGTCGCGCCGCCGGCGCTGGAGCTCTCCACCCCCGCTCTCCACTCGCTGAGCGGGGTCTTTGTGTCGCTTCACCTCGAAGCCGATTTGCGGGGCTGTGTCGGCACCGTGACACCGACCGGCCCGCTGCATGCGGAAGTGATGCGCATGGCTTGCGCCGCTGCGTTCGAGGATCCCCGTTTCCCACCCTTGACGGTCGAGGAGTGGCACCGGGTCGCGATCGAGATCTCTCGCCTCACTCCGCCGCAGCCCGCAGACCCCGAAGATCTCCAGCCGGGCGTGCACGGCGTTTACATCAGCCGCGGCACGGCGCGGGGACTGCTGTTGCCGCAAGTCGCCGCCCAGCTCGATTGGAATCGCGAGCGCCTCCTGGCGGCGGCGTGCGTGAAAGCGGGGCTCGATCCGGACGCATGGCGAGACGCCGGGACGGGGCTCTCGATCTTCGCGGCGGATATTATCCGCGAGCCCGAACACCCCGAACCGCCCGCCGGCCACTGAACCACGCGCCGCCGTCTCACGAGCTGGACCGACCCGACTCTGCCGGTTCAGCTCCTTCTGGCAAACTTCTCCCGCAGGCGCCGATCAACCCCCGGGGGCACCAGCTCGCTCACGTCCCCGCCCAGGCTCGCTACTTCCTTCACGAGCCGCGACGCAGTGTAGAAATACGTCTCGCTCGCGGTCATGAAAAACGTTTCGACCCGGTCGTTCAAGTGGCGATTCATCAACGCCATCTGAAACTCGTACTCGAAGTCGGACACCGCACGCAGTCCTCGAATGATCGCGCCCGCCCCGACGCGACCGCAATAGTCGACCAGCAGCCCTTGAAACGCGTCCGCCGTGACCCGCCCCGCCACGTCGGTCAGCGCCTCGCGGATCATGTCGACGCGCTCCGCGGCTGTGAACAGTGCGGTATCCTTGGCGGGGTTGTGTGCCACGGCCACCACCACCTCGTCGAACACCGCGAGCGCGCGGCGCACGATATCGAGGTGGCCATTGGTGATCGGGTCAAACGACCCCGCATAAACGGCTTTGCGCTTCACGACACTGCCACACGCTCGCTCGATTCAGCGACGCAGAACAACTCCAGGCTCGTCTTCCCATAGCGGCGCCTTCGGGTCAACTGAAGCGAGCCGTAACTGCACGCGAGCGGATCGTCGACGTGGCGTTCGCCCACCACCCAGGCGTGCGGCCGCAACAGCGAAGTCGCCGCCAACTCTGCCAGGGTCGCATCGAGCAGGCCCCGCCCGTACGGGGGATC
>JBBITY010000453.1:1920-3124 GCA_037440565.1 Desulfurellales bacterium | reverse complement strand
GATGAACACCGCCAAGGTGGAACCCGGCGACCTCGTCGCCGTATTCGGCTGCGGCGGCGTCGGACTCAATGTGATCCAGGGCGCGGCGTTGTGCGGCGCGGAGAAAATCATCGCCGTCGATCTGGTGGCGCGCAAGCTGGAGATGGCGAAAACTTTCGGCGCGACTCACACCGTGAACGCCAAGGACAGTGATCCTGTCGGCGAGGTCAAGGAGCTGACCGAAGGGAAGGGCGTCGACTACGCCTTCGAAGTGATCGGCAGCCCCGAGGTGATGCAGCAGGCGTTCGACAGCACCCGCCGCGGCGGTCGAGCCGTCGCCGTCGGCGTCCCTCCCTTTGGCACGCAAGTGTCGCTCACGGCCGCAGCGTTGCCGCTCGACGAGAAGGGCATCATGGGTTCCTACTACGGCTCGCCGCGGTTCCGCTACGATATGCCGCGCATTCTCGACCTGTACATGGCAAAGAAGCTCAAGCTCGACGAGCTGGTCTCGCGCAAGTTGCCGCTGGACCAGATCAACACGGCCTTCGAGCTCATGGAAAAGGGAGAGGTCGCGCGCAGCGTCATCGTGTACGGGTAGTGCTGGGCGCGTGCACGGGTCGGCGCGTGCCCGTCAGACGCCGACGACGAAGCACACGCTCGTCGTACCGCTGCCTCCAATGTTCAGGGTGGCGACCTGGCGCGCGCCGGCCACCTGGTAATCGCCCGCCGTGCCGGTGACCTGTCGGTAGGCGTCCAGCACTTGGCGGCAACCGGTGGCGCCGACCGGATGCCCGGCACCGATCAGCCCACCACTCGGGTTGATGGGCACCTTGCCGCCCAACTCGATGGTGCCGTCCTCGATGGCCTTCCAGGACTCTCCCGGCTTGGTGAGGCCGAAGTGATCGATGGCCATGTACTCCGATGTCGTGAAGCAGTCGTGGGTCTCGATGGCGTCGATCTGCCACACGTCGGCGATGGCGGCGCGCTTGAACGCATCGACGATCGCCTGCCGCGTGTGCGGCAGAACGAAGGGCATGTCGCGACTCTCCGCCACCTTGGCGTCGAATTCGATCGGCGCGGTGCGGTGTCCCCAGCCGAGCAGGCGAGGAAGGCGGCTCAACTCGATGCCGCGCCGCTTGGCGTACGCCACGGCCATTTTCTCCGAGGCGAGGAAGAGGGAGACCGCTCCGTCGGTCACCTGCGAGCAGTCCGACACCTTGATGCG
>JBBITY010000453.1:0-1909 GCA_037440565.1 Desulfurellales bacterium | reverse complement strand
ATGACGGTGTTGAACTTGTCGGTCTGCCGCGCGTGGTCCTCGCTCATGTACCAGTTGCGCGTTTGGGCGAGCGGATTGCGCTTCGCGTTGGAGTAATTGACGGCGGCGATGTGCGCCAGATGCTCGTCCTTCAGGCCGAAGCGCTTGTCGTATTCATCGCCGAGGCGGCCGAAGAGCTTGGGGAACGGAAACTCGATGCCTTCGGCTTCGCGCTCGTACCACGCGGCGGTGCCGAGGTAGTCGCCGCCGGTCTGCGGGTCGACCGTCTTCATCTGCTCGACGCCGACGACCAGTGAGCACTCATAGCGGCCCGCCTCGATTTCTGCCGATGCCGCCAGGATGGCGATGCTGCCGGAGGCGCACGCCGCTTCATGGCGTGAGGTGGGAAGCCCGGAGAAAGCCGGGTCGGCCTCGATGACCATCGCGCCGAGATGGCCCTGCATGCAGTACAGCTCCGCGGCAAAATTTCCGACGTGCGCGACCTCAATTTCGCGCGGCTCCAGTCCCGTGACCTCCAGGCCACCGAGGACGGCCTCCGTGATCATGGCCACGATGTGCTTGTTTTCCTTGCTCCAGTTGCGGGCGAAGTCGGTCTGGTATCCGCCGAGAATGTAAACCGGGGCAGTCATCGACATCTCCTCTTTCCCTACGTCCTTTAGCCTGCGAAGAAGCGTCCGATGTTCACGTGCGGCTCGCGGAACAGGCGTTCGCCGGGAAATTCGGCGGCGCGCTGCAGGAGCGGCGGAACCGGGAGCTGGTGCGCCTCCAGCAGTCGAATCACGGTGGACACACCCAGCAGATCCACCAGCACGGTCGGCGGCGCCCAGTTGAAGCCGAACCCCATGATGCGATCGACGTCGCGCGCACTGCGGACGACCTCTTTGTCGCCCACGCGGTTGAGTGCGTAGCTGACGTACCCGAGGACAACGCGTCTCGCCAACGCGGCCTCGGCCCCGCTCGCGGTGGCGAGGACGCCAAGCGCGTCTCGATACCGCCCGACGCGGTTGAGGCTCTTCATCTGCTCGACGAAGGGGATCGGTGCGACGGGGTTCGCCCGCGCATCCTCGTACTCGCCGGAGCGCGGGTTCAGGACCTGATTGACGGTCTGCTTCCCCTCCTTCACCCGGCGGTAAAAGCCACCCCGCTCCGGGGTCTTGTTGCCGAGGTGACCGCGCTCGATCAGAGCTTGCATGTACGCCGGCATGGCGAACAGGGCGTGCGCCTCGTCCGTGGTGTTGGCGTACACGTTCTCCACGATCGCCTTGTGCACGTCCCAGCCGACGAGATCGATGGTGGCCAGCGGCGGCATGGCGCGGCCGGTGTGCGGTCCGATGAGGTAGTCCATGAACGCCACGCCGTGCTCGGCGGCCAGAATCGCCACTTCGTTGAGGGTCTTGAAGCCGATGCGGTTTCCGGCGAAGGCCGGCTTGTCGTCGGTGAGAATGGCTTCGCGGCCGAAGCGCGAATGGAGGAGCTGCACCACCTCGGTGACCAGCGCGGGATCGGTGTCGGGGTGCGGGATGACTTCGGTGCCCACGATGACGTTGGGGGGATTGAAGAGGTGGATGCCGAGGAAGTGGCGCCGGAAACTCGCGCTGCGGTCGCGCGCCATCTCGGCGATGGATAATCCGGAGGACACCGTGGCCACGATGGAGTCCGGTCGGCGATGGCGGTCGACTTCTGCAAAGAAACGCTTCTTTAGGACCAGATCTTCGGCCAGCGCTTCGAAGATCAAGTCGGCACCCGCCACGGCCTTGGAGAGGTCCCGCTCGTATCTCCCGAGGGTGAATCGGTCGGCGATCCGCTCCGACCTGGCCAGATTCTGCGCGGCGATCGAGCCCTCGCGAGCCTTCTCCTCACTGCGGGCCAGAAGGAAGACGTCGCAGCCGCCCGCGGCAAAAACCTCCGC
>JBBITY010000452.1:0-3129 GCA_037440565.1 Desulfurellales bacterium | reverse complement strand
GTGAGATAGGCCGCTTCCTCGCTCGGCAGGCCGACCGGAAAGCCGCGCAGCACCGAGGTGCGGGGTCCGGGGAATGCGCTGATTACGCGGCCCATGGACGTGCCGATCGTTATCAAAGCAGCCGATGTCAAGTTCCGGCCCGTCGAGGTGTTCGGCCTCACGTGCGCGTGCGTCCGGGGCGTTGCCCACGGAGCCTTCGGTGCCGGCAATTCGGGGATCGGATTGTTGGGATGCAGCGTGGAAGGCCTTTCGGCCATCAACTTTCGCATGCTGCAGGATCACAACACGACACCCGGAGATGCCAACAACGGCGGGCCGGCCAATGGGCTTTCCGACGACCCGGAGTGCGACGACGAGGCGGTTCTCGAGCACCCGAGCATCGACCTCGGCGCGCGCATTGTCGCCAACGCCTGCCTAGAAGGGTCGGGAGCGGCCTGTTCGGAGGCGCGATTCAACCATCGTGCGATCTGCAACGGCCCGCGGGTCATCGAGTTTTACGGTGGCCCAGCCGGGCGCGGGTCCGAGTTGCTGCTGAACAGCACCGCGATCGGCCAACTGCAAAACCCCGGTGCAACCCCGTGCGAGGCCGTGCGCAAGCCAGATGGCACGTGTAGCGTCCCAGATTTCGGTGAGGATTGCGAACCGTGCACCGCCGACGATACCGACCGGGGGATCGCGTCGGTTGCGCCGCTGACTTCCGGGATCGCGGAGGCGGGCGTCCTCGATGTGAACAACAAGAAGGGCCGGAAGATCGCCGACGGTGCGACCTGCGGCAATAGTCCCTGCGAGGTGAAGCTCACGGGGGTTCCCGCCGATTGCGACGCGCTGGTGGACGCCGAGGCGAGCCTGCCCAGCTCCTTGGTGAGCGCCTTCACGGCGATTCATGCGAAGTCCATCAATGACAACGTGACCATTTTCACCCTGGATTCGGACTGACGCTTGTGAAGAATCCCACGGGGTGGAGCGACGCTCCACCCCTCGAGGGTGGTGCGGGCCCAAAGCAGCGTAGGGTCCGCTGCGCGGACCCCCAGCAAATTTTCGAGCCAGCAAACCCTGCTCACTCGCCCGCACAGCGGACCCTACTCAACTGGGCTCACACCGAAAGCTGGTCGAGGGCGTCGTAAAGCTCCCGCCACTTGGCGAAGGCGCCGTTGTAGTATTCGTGTCGCGCTGGCTGGGGCGCGATCTCCGAATGCCGGCACATCGCGCGCACGGCGGTTGGGATGTCGGGATAGAGTCCCGCTCCCGTCGCCACCAGGATCGCGCAGCCGAGGCCCGTGCACTCCGCCTCTTCGGCCCGCCAGACATCCAGCCCGGTGATGTCGGCGAGAATCTGGAGCAGCAAGCGGTTGCGCGTCATGCCGCCGCCCGCGATCAGGTGCGGCGTCGGCGCACCCGTCACCTCCTCGATTTGCGCCACGTTGGCGCGGATGGCGAAGCCGAGGCTTTCGAAAAACCCGCGCAGCAGCTCGCCGGGCCCGGGGCGCAACTGCAGGCTCGGGAAGCGGAAAAGAATGCCCCCCGGCATGTCCGGACGAATCTTGGTCAGGTCGAAGATGCGCGAGCCGATGAAGAGAAACGTCCCGCTATCGAACTCCGGCCGCGCGAGCTCTTCGGCTCGCGCGTATCGATCTCCCGGTTCGTGGATCATGAGGTCGAGCAGCCAGTGATACGCGTCGCCGCACGCGCCGACGTTGGCCTCGATCACCCAACGGTTCGGGACCACGTGGCAGCCGGCCCACAGGTTGGCGCGCGGATCGAGCGTCGGTCGCTCGACGACCGCCTGGACGGGGCACGTGGTCCCGAGGATCGCGGCCGTGTCGCCCGGCTCGATGGCCCCCGAACCGAGGAGCGAGCACTGTGTGTCGGCCCCGCCGGCGTACACCGGCGTACCGGCCAGGAGCCCGGTGGCGGCCGCGGTCTCCGGAGTCACCTGGCCGATCCGCTGGCCGGGTTCGCACAGCGGCGGCAGGATGGCGGCCGGGATGTCGTACATGTTCAACAGCTCCGCCGACCAGGCGCGTTGACGGAGGTCGAAGAACATGGATTCCGCCGCGTTCGACGGCTCGGCGACCATCGCCCCACAGAGGCGGTACGTCATCCAGTCGTTGATCATCAGCACGCGAGCGACGGGGCGCGTATCGTGTTTGCGAAACCACAGATACCGCGCGATGGCGAAGATGAACGGCGCGGAGTGGCCCGTGATCTCGTACAGGCGCTGCGGGCCGAGTGTGGTGAGAATGTCGAGCCCTTCCATGAAGGCGCGGCTGTCGAGATTGGGGCCGGCGTACACCTCGTTCCCGTCCGGCCCCAAGAACACGCAGCCCTCGCGCTGGCTCGTCGTGGCGACGCCGACGACATCGCGCGGCGCCACGCCGGCGCGCGCCAGCGCTTCGCGCGCGCAGCGGCACAAGATGGCCCAGAAGTGCGCTGGGTCGAACCCATACTCTTTGATGGGTGGAAAATCGGGGTGCGGGCGCACCGTGTAGGTCCATTCCTCGCGGTGCACCGCGCGCTGATGGCCGTCGATGTCAAAGATGGCGCACTTGGCCCCACCGGTGCCGGCATCCAGGGCGAGAAGGACGGGCATGGTCGACCGGCCTACGCCTTCAACACTTCCGGATTGACGATGTGCGCCGGGCGCCGTCCTTGCAGCCACGCCTCGATGCCGTCGACGATCATGTCGGTCTGGTGGCGAATCACGTCGCGCGTCGCGCCGCCCAGGTGCGGCGAGACCAGGACGTTGGGCAGGCGCGCGTAGCGATTCTCGGGCGTCACGGGCTCATCGGCAAAGACGTCGAGCGCGGCACCAGCCAGGTGGCCGTCGACAAGCGCCGCATAGAGCGCGTCGTCGTCCACAATGGCCGCGCGGGCCAGGTTGAGGAAGTAGGCGCCGCGTTTCATGGAGCGAATGCGCTCGGCCGTGATCAACTGGAACGTCTCCGGCGTCGCCGGGCAATGCAGGGTGAGAATGTCGGCAGCGCGAATGACCTCGTCGAGCGGTAGCGCTTCGGCGCCAGCCGCGCTGATCTCCGCCGCTGAAACGAACGGGTCGTACACGAGGACGCGGCTCCCGAACGCCCGCACGCGCTGCACGACCCGCCGTCCAATGGCGCCGAACCCGACGAC
>JBBITY010000451.1:0-3133 GCA_037440565.1 Desulfurellales bacterium | reverse complement strand
CCGCCGGCATCGCATCCGGCAGGTGCCCGTGCTGCGCGGCAACCGCCTGGTGGGCATCGTTACGGACCGGGATCTGCGTTCGGCTCCGCCGGCAGCGAGAACGGTGGCCGACGTCATGACGGCGAAGCCTTTTGTGATCTCGCCTGACGCTTCGGTCGACGAAGCTGCCCGGCTCCTGCGCACGTACAAGATCGGCGCCCTGCCGGTTGTCGACGGCGCGACGCTGCTCGGCATCCTCACTGGCTCGGACGTGCTCGACGCGTTCGTCGATCTCTCCGGCGTGGCTGAACCGACCTATCGCATCGTCTTGACGGGCGAACCGGGGAAGGGGTTCGAAGCGCGGATTCGGCACATCATCGAGAAACGTCGCGGCGAACTCAAGTGGCTGCACTACGACGCGAAGCACCGCCCGGCAGAAATCCACTTGCGCGTGCGCGTGCGGCATATCGATGATGTGGAAAGCGACTTGGAAGCTGCCGGCTTCGAAGTGAGCACCGTTGTAGCCCCTCCGCGCACGCCGTGATCGCCCGAGCCCGCAGGAGGGAGGAGCATCCGTGAGCCTGCCGCCGCTGATCGCGGCGATGTTGCGGCCGGAGTTTTACCCGCATCGTCCGCACGCCGTGCAGCTCGTGCAAACGCACATTTCGTTCGTCCTGCTCGCCGGCGGGGAGGTGTACAAGGTCAAGAAGGCGGTCCGCTTCCCGTTTCTCGACTTCTCCACTGTCGAGCGGCGCCGGCACTTTTGCCACGAAGAGGTCCGGCTGAACCGGCGCCTGGCACCCGAGGTGTACCGCGGGGTGGTCGCGCTTTGCGCGGATGCGACGGGCTACCGCATCGGGCCCGAGAATGACCCCGCGGCGGTCGACTACGCCGTGCACATGCAGCGGCTGCCCGAAGAGCGCATCCTCGCTCGTCTCCTCGACCGGCATGCGGTGACGCCGGGAATGATCGACGCCGTGGCGGCCCGATTGGTGGACTTCCACCGCGGGGCGGCAACCGATGCCGTCGTGACCGCCAACGGCGACCCCCACGCCATCGCCAAGGTGTTAGAGGACAACTTCGCTGCCGTACGCCCGTTTCGCGACGTCACCATTTCCGGGGCCGACGACGACGCCATCCAGCGTTTCTGCCGGAGCTTCCTCGACCGCCATGACGCCTTGCTCCGCCAGCGCCAGGCCACGCACCGCATTCGGGACTGTCACGGCGATCTGCACAGCGAGCACGTGTGTTTCACCGACCCGCTGGTGATCTTCGACTGCATCGAGTTCAACCAGCGCTTTCGCTCGTGCGACGTGGCGGCAGAGGTCGCCTTCCTCGCCATGGATCTCGATTACCACGGCGAACCAGAGCTCGCCGCCCGCCTGATCTCCCAGTACGCCGCGCGCGCCGCTGACCCCGAACTGGCGCGGCTGGTTCCCTTCTATCAGTGCCAACGCGCGTACGTGCGCGGCATGGTCGACAGTCTGACGAGCGCGGAGGAGGAGGTGGCGGCCGGCGAGCGCGAGCGGGCGGCGCGCGGGGCGCGGCGGCACTTCGCCTTGGCGTACCGCTACACGTGGTCGTACAGCCCGGCCCTCGTGGTGATCTGCGGATTGAGCGGCACGGGAAAATCGACCGTCGCCCTCGGTCTCCAATTGCGGACGGGCTTTGTGCATTTGAGCTCGGACGTGATTCGCAAGCAACTGGCCGGCTTGCCTCCGGAGGCGCGGCCTGCAGCCGACTACGGAATGGACATCTACACGCCGGCATACAGCGCGCGCACCTATCGCGAGATGCTCGAGCGGGCGGCCGCTGCGCTCGCCGGCGGTCGTGGCGTGATCCTCGACGCGACCTTTCCGGGGCGCGCGCACCGCGAGACCGCGCGGCAACTGGCGCGCGATGCCCACGTGCCGATCCTCTTCGTCGAGTGCACCTGCGGCGAAGACCTCATCCGCCAGCGCCTGGGCGAGCGCAGTACGCGGGGCAAAGACCCCTCGGACGCCACGTGGGACGTGTACGTGAAGCAACGGCAGCGCTACGAATCGTTCACGCCGCGCGAGCAACGCGATCACCTCCGGCTCGATACCGCCGCGGTGCCGGCCGACCTCGTGGCGATCGTGGAACGGGCGCTGCGGCGTCGGGTCGGCGAGATGTGAGAGGAATGGATGGAGTGCGGCCATCGTAGGGGCGCGCGGCGGGTCTCCCGACTGCGTGGCACCGGCAGCTTTTCTCGACGGCGCGCGCAGCGCCGTGCCTTTCCGTCAGTGTCGTGGCCTGTCGCCGCCGGGGTTTCCCGAGCAGAAACCCAGAGCTTGTGGAAAAATCCCTCGGGGGTGGAGCAATGCTCCACCCCTCGAGAGCGGTGCCGGCGCAACGCGGCTGCCGTCTTGAGGGCGGGAGCACTGCTCCCGCCCTTCCGCCGGTGTTCCAGCCCGTCCCGCCGGGATTTCCGGAGCAGCATCTCAGCCGAGCTCGATCGGCTTTTCCTCTTCCGCGATGCGGCGCCTCACGTCGGCAATCTCCAAGATCCGCCGCAGATAGCGCAAGCAGTCCGTTTCGCTCAGCAGACCGACCAGCTTGCTGCCCGCCACCACCGGCAAGCAGCCGATCTTGTGATCCACCATGAGAGCGACGGCTTCCTCAACATCCGTTTCCGGTGTCGTGGTCACCAGGTCCCTGGTCATCACCTCGTTGACCTTGATCTGCGCGAGCCACTCCTTCAGGGCGCGGCGTCGAAACTGAAGGACCGTGGACAGTCCCGCACGAAAGAGGTCGCGCTGGGTCACCAGGCCGACAAGCGCCTCGCCGCGCAGGACCGGCAAATGCCGGATCCGCTTCTGCTGCATCAGGTCCTCGGCGACATCCAGGGTCGCTCCCGCATCGAGCGTCACGACATCCGTCGACATGAGTTGCCAGACCTGCATGAGACCTGCCTCCCACAGCTCACGTCTGCAAACCCGGTGCCATGGGCGCCTTTTGGGGGTCGGCCGGTCAGGCATGGACAAGCGCCGACGCCCGAAGCAGCCTGGTCAGAGCCGGATGGAGCACCGTGCAGTCGGCTCAAGGCCCGCGCGTACCAGACAGCCGCCGAGCGTTCGCAGGTGCGAGAAGCTGGAGTTTGCGTCATGGCGAAGCTGAGAAACTGGGCCCCAAC
>JBBITY010000450.1:1782-3148 GCA_037440565.1 Desulfurellales bacterium | reverse complement strand
ACTGGTCGTACAGCTTGCGATACAGCTCCAGTGCGCGCGCCGCCTCCCCTGCCTGTTCCCTCGCCCGCGCCTGGCCGAGCACGGCGGGTGCGGTCAACGGACCGCTCAATGCCGCGGCGGCCTCATATTTCGCGGCGGCCTCGGACCAAGCGCGACGGCCCGCCAGAGCTGCGCCCCAGGCGAGCAGCATTTGCTGCCGCAAGTATGGCGGCAGATCGCCGGCGGAATCGGCCAAGCGCTCAATCTCAGCGACGGCGGCGTCGTGGTTGCCGAGGCGGATCTGAGTGTTTACGGCGAGAAGGGCTGCGATTTCGGCAATAGGGGTCGTGCGCCAGCGCTGAGCGATGTCGACCAGCTCAGAGGCGGCCCCGGAAGCGTTTTGGGCGCGCAGGCTCGCCATCGCTCGGGCGAGGTCCGCGTTGGCATCGCGGTGTCGGGCCGATCGATAGGCGGAAACGATGCCCAGAACGGCCAGGGTTATCAAAAGCGCAGCCCCTGCCCACGTCACAGTGCGGCTGTGGCCACGCATCCACTCAAGCGCCTGGCCGGTGAGGGTCAGGAACTCGTCGGGCTTTTTGAGATCTTTGCGGCGAATGCGTTTTTTGGCCACAGGAGGTGGATCTCCTTCGAAAAATTCAGCCGGCCCCCCTCACCATCACCCCGCGGAATGGGGGAGAGGGACTCTGCCTCGCGGCTGCTTTTTCATCCGTCCTGGGTGGCCCGGTGGGCCATGGCGGCTTTGCGGAAAAGAGGTGGAGTCGGCTGGCAGCTGGCGGCGCCGCGCAGACTACATCTTGTACTTGAAGTCCTCGGGCGACATCCTCTCCAGAATCTCGCTCCACTTGTCGCGGGAGATGTTGGAGAGGTTGGTTTCCGCCCCCTCCTCTATCTGCTGCAGCACGCTCGATGCTTCCAGCACGCGCTTGGCGACGTAAATCGGGCTCTTTGCTCGCAGCGCAAGCGAGATGGCATCGCTGGGCCGCGAGTCGATCACCCGTGCGCCGCCCGCCACGCTGACGTGGATGACGGCGTAGTACGTGTTGTCGCGCAGGTCTGTGATCTCAACCCTTTCAACCGTGCCGCCGAGCTCGCCGATCAGATTCCGCAGCAAGTCGTGCGTCATCGGCCGCGCCATCTTGATGCCTTCCAGCTCGGTGGCGATGGCCGTCGCTTCGAGCAAACCGATCCAGATCGGCAGGTTCACCTTGTTGTCTGAATCCTTCAGGATGACGATCGGGGTCTTCGTCGCTGGGTCCAGCGTCAGACCGCCGACACTCATCTGAATCGCATCCTCAAGACTCATACCGGCTCCCTTACGAGTACCACGATTGTGCGCAGAAAGAGTCGTGTCCGTCAATCGCTTTCC
>JBBITY010000450.1:0-1728 GCA_037440565.1 Desulfurellales bacterium | reverse complement strand
CGGCATTCCTCGACCACGTCGCAAAACGGCAGGTAGCGGTCCATTTCACTATCGCCGAATCCCCAGGTGAGACGGCTCTCCGGATTGAGCCAGATCAGTTGCTTGGCCCGCATCTGGATGTCGCGCAGCACCCATTCGTGGGGCAGGTTGTAGTTGTTGCGGGCGTCGCCCAGGATGATCAGGGTGGTGCGCCGGTTCACGCTGCCGAGGTAGTCGCGGTGAAATGCGCGAAATGCCCGGCCGAAATCAGAATGGGCGAAGACGTTGATAATGTTGCCCGTCAGCGCCTCTTCGATCGCCTTCTGCGTGTCAGTCTCTTCGAAGAGCTGCGTGATCTCCCCGATCTCGCTGACGAAGATGAAGCTGCGCACGCGCGAATACAGGTCCTGGAGCGAGTAGACGAACTGCAGCATGAAGCGCGACACATTGCGCACCGAATCCGAGACATCGCAGAGCACGATCACCTGCGGCTTGTCGCGCACCCGCCGATCGAACTGAAGCTTGAACGGCACGCCGCCGTACTGCAGGTTCTTCCGTAACGTCCGCTGCACGTCGAACTTGCCGCGCTTTGCCTGGCGCCGGCGAATGGCGACCACGCTCTTGAGGCGCTGGGCCAGCTTGGCCACGGCTTCCCGCATCCGCCGCATCTCATCCTCGGAGAGATAGTAAAAGCTCTTCTCCGCCAGATCCGACAACCGGTTGCGCTCGCGCTGCGTCGGGTCCCGCTTCTCGAGTTCCAAGCGCACCGCACGCCGGATCAGGTCGCGCAAGTCCTGCAGGCGCCGATCGAGCAACCGCTGCAGTACCGCCGACAACTCCGGCGCAAGCGACGCCCGGCCGAGCTGCTCCCTGAGGCGCTCGATTTCTTCCGCCAGACCGCCAAAGCCGAGCGTCTGCGCGGTGCTGTGACTGTACCGCCCCTCCTGGTACGGGCGCTGAATATCCTGCACATTCGCCTGGCGGGCGGCCTCGCGCAGCATGCGTTCCAGCCGCCCTGTGTCGTTGCGCAACAGCGCCTGTGCCAGATCGGACAGCTCGATGTTTAAATCCTCGATGAGCTCGGCGAGCCGGTCCATCAACGCTTGGAACTCCGCCTCGCTGATTTGCATCGCCTGCATCAGCGAATGGGCGCTCCGACGAATCGCGTCGCCCAACCCGGAAAAATAGAGGTCGAACAGTTCATCGTAGACGGCGATGTCCACGGCGCGCTTGACCATCGCCGCGCGCAGCGCCGCCTTGAATTCCTCCCGGTCCGCCAGCCCGAGGCACGCGGCGGCCCGGAACCCATCCAGATGCTCGGACAGGGAGACGCGCAACCCGTTGGCGCGCAACAAGTCGGTGAACTCGACGATCTTGGCGTCCATTGCTGCGACCGCCCGTGCCCGTCAGTGGAGCAGGTCCTTGTCGTCGCCCGCGGCGGCGCCCCTGCGGTTCCTTTGACTCTGCAGGTACGCTTTGAGCTCTTCCTGGGCCTTGCGAATGTCGCCCTCCTACTTGAGAATGGTGCTCAGCGTATCACTGACGACGCCTTCGTCGAGCTGCTCAGCGTTGAGCAGGACGAGGGTTTTCGCCCAGTCCAGCGTCTCGCTGATGCTCGGCACCTTCTTGAGGTCGAGCTGGCGCACCCGCTGTACCGCCGCCACCACCTCGCTCGCCAACCTCGCGCTGATGCCCGGCACCTTGAGGCGAATGATCTCCAGCTCCTGCTCGGGGCGCGGGAAGTCGATG
>JBBITY010000449.1:0-3161 GCA_037440565.1 Desulfurellales bacterium | reverse complement strand
TGAACGTATCCTGAGCGATACGCAGGGCGCGCTGGGCGAGCTCCGCGGGCGAGGCGACAGCAATGGCGAGCTGCGGGTCCTGCACAGCCTGCTGATCACCACGCTTCAGTACGCTGTGTGGCACTGCAACGATGCTGTCAGCGCCGAAGCCTTCTTGCGCGATCGCGGAGCGCCTGATCTGCTGCGCCTCGCGCTCGATCTCAATCGCCGAAACCTCGAACGCCTCAAGCGGCCGCCGAGTGCGCCGGTGGCCGTGCTTGACCTCGTCATGGGCGACGAAGCGCACGTGGCACTGCTTCTGGACGACGAGCCGGCCGCGCGACAGGCGATTGAAATGAGCGAGGCCGCCGGTGAGATGGGGCGCATAGGGCGGGACAAGTTCTGGACGGCGTATGCGGATGGATTGAAGGCGCTGCTGGAGCGACGGCCGTTCCAGCCGCCGGCGCTCAAGCTGTCGGGTCTCCAGCTCTCGTTGGAGCCGTACCTGCGGCTCATGGCCGCGCTGTCTTCGGGCCAGGACTCGTCCGATGCGCTGCGCTGGGTGGACGAGGCCTTCAAGAAGCGCCAGACCGACCGGCGCTTGACGGATTGGATGATGCTCAGCGGCGACGGCGAGCATCCGGTGCGCTGGGACTATCGGCGAGCGGCCATCCTCAGGGCCGCAGGAGCTCAAACATGAATGTGGCCATCGCCAGTTGGGAGGATGCGGTTGACGTCCTTCGCAAACTGGGAATCGACGTGAGGCCGGAAGCATACGGCTTCTCCGGGGCGCTTCGCCACGGAATCGCCGGCGAGACGGCGATTTCGTGCGGGCTGGATCATCTTGAATTCGAAGGCGAGCAAGGCTGCGTTGCCCTCAGCGTGAAGAATGGACTGGGGCCAGGCGTCGCGCGCGTCTTTCTCCGCTCAGCTTCGGAACAGGGCCTGAACGAGATTGTCGCTTTGCTGACCGATGCGACACGGAAAGTCCGTGCCCGCGAGAGCAACACCTGGGTGGACGCCCTCGATGCCGTCAATCAAGCGCAGGGTGGGGAATCCTGGAATCCTGACCAACGATGAATCTGGTCCCGCGTGCCGCATCGACGAATCCCCGGCTGCCGATCGCCCAGGATGCACCAGCGCTGAATTCATTGAACCGTGCTCGATGTGATGCACTCTTGCCCTCGCGGTCCGGGACTGGTGCGGGGGCGCTCGACATGTCGTCTGCAATTCAACATTTCGCGCGCCGCCGGCTGATCTGCCCGGCGTCGAGAGGCCGTACTTTGCCCTTGCGTATTGCGACTCGCAGGACCCGGCCGCATCCCGTGCATGAGAATTTCCAGCAGACAGGCGCCGGAGGCAGGCAGCGGAACAAGACGCCTTCGAACAACTCAAGATGTTCCGTGGCTACTCCCTCCAACGATACACCGCAGGCGACGCAACTGCGCCCCCGCAGGTAGGCCAGGACGTCGCTGCGCATTTGTTTGAGGGTTTCTTCAATGCCCTGGCCGGACATACAGCCTCGCTCCAACTCCGCGAGCGGCTGCCATCGGTGCTCGCGAAGACTGACAAACGCCGCGACGGCGGCGCGAACGTCCTGGAACTGAGCGTCATGGGAACTGCCGCGCTCGCGGTCCGAGACGATCCAGCCGCCTCCGAATCGCCGAATTGCGGGCCCGTCGTGCGTCAGACCGCCGGCATCCGTCGGCGGAAAGGATCCGACTCGCTCCAGCTCGCGCTTCAGCGTCTCTTCCACCGACGCGCGCAGGTTCGGGAATAACCGTCGCCAGGCCGCCATCGTGAGCGGACTATTCCGGAACCCCAGCACTTCGAGAACCTGGTCGATCGAAAGAGTCTGCATGAGCCACGGACTCCGCGTTCGCCTTCGCAGACGCGATCAAGCCGCGCGACCGTGTTCCTACTCCGCCGACGGGCACCAGCCTGTCCAGTAGGCAGGCGGGTTGGGATTGTCGAGGATGCGCTTGAGATACACGGCGGCCCCTTCGCCGGACTTCGCCGTCACGAGATCATACCCGACCTGGGCGAAGGCGCGCGCTGCCGCGGTCTTGCCGAGATGGAAGGCGATTCGGGCGCAGTGCAGCGCACCCAGGGGGCTCGCGCCTTGGCGCACGTCCTCGGGCGTGATGCGCAGAAAGTCCTCCGGAAAGG
Organism: Desulfurellales bacterium; assembly: GCA_037440565.1. Lineage (GTDB taxonomy): Bacteria > Desulfobacterota > Binatia > HRBIN30 > CADEER01 > JBBITY01. The sequence continues at coordinate 1,013 of JBBITY010000449.1, read as the reverse complement.
CACTCAATTGCCTGAAAAACCCCGGGCTTTGCTCCCGCCAGGCGGCGACGAGCGCTTCTACGCTTCGTTTTGTCTCCGCGGAGGTTGCACCATAGGGGAAACCGAACTGAAACTCAGCCGGCGGCTTCAGGCGGACTGGATGACGCATTCCGACGCCTTGATAGTCTTCGGATTGCAGCCTTCCCGCGATGTCGAACCCACCTCGGGGAGAAAAGAAAGGTGGATGCCGAGATTCACGTAGCAGCGGTCAGCCGCCGACCCACCCTGAACATTGACCACCTGAACCACCTCGCCCAGTCTTTTGCGCAAGGTCTCGCCCGATCCAGCAAAGCCTTCGGCACGCAAGCTCGGATAGATCGCTTCACCGAGGAGCTCAATGTACTCGACTCGAGTCGCCACGCGCCGAATCATACCACAGAAGCCCGCGCTTACAACGGACACGAAACGGCCGATCGACAACGTCGGCCCCCCTGCACAACCACCCGCACCAAGAGGCGTTTGTGAACAACGCGCCAGGTATCGTCGCGGCGGTGTGATCCTCTTGTTGCGGTGGTGGTGTCATTGGCGCGCCCCAACAAACCACGTTCAGAACGCAACGCGCTCGTACGTGATTACCCGTCGGCCGCAGTGGCGGCATTCGCGGCTGCGGATGATCTTGCCGCCAGGAGCTCGGCGCGTGTACACGGCGCGGAAGTGCTTGCAGCCGCACCTCGGGCAGACGAGGCCCCGTCGCTCGTCGGGGTTCTCGACCGGTTTCGGCTCCTTCTGGATCATCGCCGCGCCCCTTGGAGCTCAGAGAGACGCACCCGCGGCCGTACAACAGGTTTCGATTCGGTGCCGAACAGCGTCGATCCCTGCATCGACGCAGCCACCGCGCAGCCCACCAGACAATCCAGCCAGTGGTTATCCAAGCCGTCGTCGCGCAGCTTCCATTCGTCGACTGTGCGCCCGCGGCGCTCGGTCTTCACCCGGTACTCGCTGGTCAGGTGCTCGGCGAGCAGGCGATGCTGTTC
>JBBITY010000448.1:800-3162 GCA_037440565.1 Desulfurellales bacterium | reverse complement strand
CGGCCGAGGCGCGCGCGCACTGGCGGGCTTACGAGAAGCTGGCGCCCGAGGGAGAGTGGGTGGAGCTGGCGAGGGAGTTCTCGGACTGAAGTGCCAGGGTGCCAAGGGGGCCAGGGTGCCAGGGGTGCTAAGGTGCCCGAGGGGCCTGAGGAGTCTGGGGTGCGCGCCTGAGGATGATCAGCGTGGGTTCGCCGGCGATCTGGTGCACCTCTTTGTCGAGTCGCCAGCCCCCATTGCGTATCGCGTTTGCGACAGCAGGCGTGCCGGCCACGGCGACCGCCAGGCTCCCGGACGCCGCGTTCGCCGGCACGTCCGTGTTGACGTCGAAATAGCGCGTCCGGTCGAGGAGATCGATGCGTCCGTGCTTCGTCGCGTAGAAGCGCCACTTCGCGCTCACGTCGTAGAGCGGCGCGGCGATGTAGATGGCGGGAGTCCGATCGGTTACCGCGCTGCTCAGCAGGTAGTCCGCCGCGCCGCTGAATGCGGTCGGATCGTACGCCGCCGCCGCGCGGATGCGATAGTCCGTCAGGTAGTCGCGATAGAAGCCTGCAAACTGAAGCGTGGATAGGGCGAGCGCTGCCGCGGCGGCGAAGCGGGCGGGCCGCCACGCGGACGTCCAGAGCGCGCCGAAACCGGCAGCGGCGACCAGCGCCGCGAAGGGCAGAACGGTCGTCGCGCGCTGGATGGCGAATGGCGTCCCCTTGAGGGCGGCCAGGACCGGGGCCGCCAGGAGGCCCGCAACGAGCACCAGCGCCATCGGTGATCGGTGAGGCGCCCTGAGCAGCCACACGAATCCGACGGGAAGCAGCAGCGCCATGGGCAGCAGGAACACGCCGACCTCGCCCGTGGATACGGCGCGGCTGGACCCGCCAACGACGAAGAGGAATGACGGGTCGAAGAACTGCCAGTAGACGTCGACGGTCTGCCGCAGCGCTCGCATGGCGCCCTCGCCATTGGCGATCGCCTGAAACGCGGAATGGTACGGCGCCTCCGACACCTGGTACTGCTGAAGGATGTCGCTTGCCATCGAGGGATGGGTCCGCAACCACGGCACGAGCAGCAGGAGCGGCAGCGCGAAGCCCGCGCACCAGGCCGGAGCAAGTCGGGACGCAGATGACCCCGATGACGCCGATGAAGCAGATGCCGCAGACGACGAAGATTCGACCGCGGAAACCATCAAGGCCATCACCAGGTAGCACGGCATCAGGACCCACGAGGTGACGAAGCTGTAGCAGCCTGCGCCAAGCAGCAGGCCCCCGGCGATGGCCGCGCTCACGCGGCGGGTTTCATGGCAGGCCGCGAGGCACCACAGCCAGCCGAGCACGAACGGCAGCGGCATGACGTAGTCGAGCGCCTGCCGGCTGAGAATCACGTGCGCGGGACAGAGCGCCAGCAGGAGCGCCGCAGCACCGGCGACGGCCTGGGACTTCCAGAGTCGCCGCGCGACCAGGAACACGAGCGCAACATTCACGAGCCCGCCGATCAGGGCGGTTGGAAGCCGAGCCGCCGTTTCGCTCAAGGGCACCACCGTCAGGACGCCGGCGATCAGGTACACGAGGATCGGCTGGTACCACGTTTCTCCCCACGGCAGCACCGGCCGATCGCCCAGCGGATCGGCCAGCGAGATAAACAGGGGAAAGGCATCGCCGTTCAGATTGCGTCCGGTCGCGGCGATCGCGTGGGCGTGCACCCCCATGTGCGCCTCGTCGAGGCTCAGATGCGGGGGGACGCGATCCAGCCGGTAGGTGTACAGGGCGCCGCTGCCAACGAGCAGCACCATGCCAGCCCACCTGCGCACGCTCGCGGCAGCCATCCGGCATCAACTACGGCGTGACGGGCCGTACGCCGTACGCCGTACGCCGTAGACCGCGAGCCGCACGACCGTCATGATTCCGGCTTCGGTTTCCCCACCATCGGCACGAACACCACCGGCAGCATCTCACGTTGGACGATGCCGCTCGGCGTGCGTGTCACGACGGTGAGCATCTGGTGGGCGGTGCCGACCGGCACGATCATCACGCCGCCGGGGGCGAGCTGATCGACGAGCGCCTTCGGCACCTCGTCCGGCGCGGCCGTGACGATGATCTTGTCGAACGGCGCCGCCTCGGGCCATCCAAGATACCCGTTGCCGGCGCGGACGGTGATGTTCTTGTAGCCCAGCGACTCGAGGGTGGCGCGCGCGCGGTCGGCCAGTTCCGGAAGAATCTCGATGGTGTACACCTCGCGCGCGAGCTCCGCAAGGATAGCCGCCTGATAGCCGGATCCCGTGCCGATCTCGAGCACGCGGTCCGTCGGCGCCAGCTTCAGCGCCTCGGTCATGTAGGCGACAATGAAGGTCTGCGAGATGGTCTGGCCGAGGCCG
>JBBITY010000448.1:0-752 GCA_037440565.1 Desulfurellales bacterium | reverse complement strand
CAATCGGCGGCACGAACAGGTGCCGCGGCACGCGGCGCATGGCCTCCAGCACGCGCGGGTCCTTGACGCCGCGCTGCCGAATCTGCTGCTCGACCATCTGCTCGCGGCGCGCCGCCCAGACGTCCCCCGCCTGGGCCCGCTCGGCCTGCGCGGGCATCGACAGCGTCCGGTCCCCCGGCACGTCCGCGGGGGACGTGCAGGCGCCGAGCGCCAATCCCAGCAGCGCTCCGTGAAGCCGAAGGTGCCAAAACGCCACGACCCTCACCGCTGAAAGCACGCCGGACCGGCCGCCTCGAGCGCCACGTGGAGCAATCCAGGTGAATTGAGGGGTCAAACCCCGCTTATCATTGTGTCATGGCCGTCGGTCCCCGGCGCGCCGGCGCCCGGCCGTAAAACCCGATATGGCCATCGTCCTGACGATTGTGGCGCTGGGTGCGCTCGCCCTTGCTCACACGGCACCGTTTCCCTTCCTGCTCGAGTACCTCGGCCCGGATCGATCGCTGTGGCGCATGCCGCGATCGCCGGGCACGCCCGCCGTGTATCTCACCTTCGACGATGGGCCGAATCCGACCGGCCTGCGCTATTGCATCAACTCCGCCGCGTTGAAAAAGAAACCGGTTGAAAAGTAGATCGCGCGGATTTCGCGCGGTATGACGACAGGAGCTTGTTACTTGTCGAGCCATCGTCCGACGAATTCTTTGGTCGCCAATTGGGTGACGAACAAGTTGTAAGCGCTGGGAATGAGGACGCCC
>JBBITY010000447.1:0-3162 GCA_037440565.1 Desulfurellales bacterium | reverse complement strand
GGCCGGCCGCTCACCGCCAGCTGGTCGAAGGGCCGCAACGGCCACTGCGCCTACTACCATTGCCAGAAGCAGTGTCGCGCCGTGAACGTGAGCAAGGCCGTCCTCGAAGGCGCTTTCGCCGACGAACTCGCGTTGCTACAGCCATCGGTCGGCTGCATGCGCCTGGTCAAGGATCGGATTCTTTACGCCTGGGAGCAGCGGCGGTCGGAGGCAAAGGACCGGACGGTGGAGCAGGAGACGCGGGTCAAGTTGATTCAGCAGAAGCTGGACCGCCTCGATGACGCGTTCCTCTTCCAGCAGTCGATCGACAGCCAGAGCTACGAACGGCAACGCGACAGGCTGCGCGAGGAGCTGACGCTCGCCCACATCGACCACCACGCCGAGGCCGTGGACGAACTCGACGTGCAGGGCATCCTGGCCTTCGCAGAACGTATTCTGCCGCGCGCCTCAGACCTGTGGGTGCAGGCGTCGCTCGACTACAAGCAGCGACTGCAGGCGCTGTTCTTCCCCGAAGGGATCGCGTACGACGGAATTCGATTCAATCGAACCGCCGCAACAGCACCATTTTTCCGGTCTTCACCGATTTGAGTACAGCGGTTGAACGCTCAGAAACCGCGCCACGTCTTGAGCGGAGCGAATCGGGTGGGCGGTGGCCCATTTCAATTTCAGCAGCAGCATCGCTTCATCCCTCAGACCGCGGGCACGGCGGAGCACGGCTTTGATCGTCGTGTTGATCGACTCGACGACACCGAAACGGACCTGATGATCGCAGTCGGCGGCGATGCCGTCGATGTGCGTCAGCAGGAAGTCGCCTAAGCGTTCCATCTCGGGCAGCCGCTGCCAGCGCAAGGCCTTGAACCACCCCATGAGGAAGTTGAGGACGCCCGGCCGCGTCTTGTACGTCCAGAGCCGATCGAGTTGCTCGCGCAGCACGTAGGCTTTGAACAAGCGCCGATTCGCCGCGAACAACGCCTGGAGCTCGGCACGCTTCGAGCCGCGCACCGTCTTCCACCGCCGCAACAGCAACCACCGTTTCCCGCGCCCGTGTGCCCGCATGACCGCCCCGGCGCGAAAGAACTCTTGGCGTCGGACTTCGTCGAGCGCGGCGCTGGCGTGCTGCAGCACGGGAAACTTATCGAAGACGATCTCGGCGTGGGGCAGGACCTCGCCGACGACATTGACGTAGGGCCGGTGCATGTCGGTGCAGACGGCCTCGACCGCCGCTCGCTGGCGGGCGTCCAGGCGCTCGTGCAGCAGCGTGCGCAGGCTGTCCTCACTGCGGTCTCGCTGCAGGCCGATCACTGCGCCGCGCACCAGGTCCGAGAGCACCGTCCAGAGGCGCTGCCCTTTGCCCCGCTGGATTTCGTCCGCGCCGAGATGGCGGGGCCGGCGCTTCGGACGGGTGCGATCCCATTCGGCGAGAAACGCTTTCTCGGCGCGCCGGGCCTTCCCCCAGCTCACCCCATGCCGCACCGCGGCGTGACTGGTCGGCATCGATTGGCAGTCGAGGCCGATCTGCTGGCGCAGGCGCCGCGTGACGCGCGCTTTCGGGTCGGCGAACTCGAGGCGCTCGGTCCGAATCCCGCAGCGCCGGCACACCACCCGCCGCTGCCGATACACCAGCGTCACGGGGTGTGCGGCCCACGGCAGGTCATCCCAGGTGCGGTCACGCGCCGACCGTACGCGACTCGTGCGCCGGCCACAGCCACTGCATGGATAGCGGCGGGGCCCGCGCCGCTCGATCCGAATCCGCACCCGACTCGTTGCTTCCGTGTCCGCTCCCTCGACGCTCTCTACGCGGAACCCGGGCAGCCCCAGGATCCACGTACAATCGCACCGCGATCCCACGCGTCCTCCCTGGTTGCAAGCACAACAAGAGAGAACGACACCGGGTGGTCCGGTGCCAAGTGGGATCGCTCTTTCGACGTCCAGGCCGCCGAGCAGACCGCCCACCCATCAGCGGTCCGCGCAGGCAGCCGGGTATTACCTCAGATCGCTGTACTCAAATCGACGAAGAGCCCGAAAAAGTGGGAGACGTCGCGAAGCGGACCGGCACAGAAGCTGCCACGGCGCAACGAGGTGGCCAATGAGCGCCTCGTCGCGCGCTCATTGCCATCCACAGGGTAACGCGGTCAGCGGCTTAGAAGATCTCGAAAATGCATCTCGCCGAGCACCTCTGGGCACAAGCTGCTGCTCGGTGCGCTCGTCCTCGGGGATGCGACGCCCGGCGAACGCCGTATCGCTCCTCGAGTTCGCCGGTGCGTCCTTGAGCCCTTTCGATCCTCCTTGAGACGGATGAAACAACTGTCGGTTGAAAGAAATGCGCGGTCGCGGGTTTAACCGTACTGCTACGGTTACAGCGTAGGTGTCATTGGCCCCCGGGTGTTACGTTGGCTCGCGTTTCCCGCTCGCAACCACACGGTTCAGCGTCGCACCGCGCGCATCGGGAGGGTTGGAAAATGGGCAGCAGAGGTTGGGAAATGGGCAGCAGCGGAATGGGGCGGCGAGAGTTCTTGCGCGCCGGATCGACGCTCGCGACCGCGGCCGCGGCCGTTGGATGGGCACAAATCGTCGGCATCGCTGGCGATCAGCAGATTCCGGCAGGCGCAAAGCCGCCCTCGTCCTCCCGGCAGTTCTCGCTCGCGTACTTGACGCTGTTCGGGTGTCCCCCGCCGGAGATGACGTATATCGCCGGCCGCGCCGGGTACGATTTCGTGAGCTTGCGCCCCATCTACATGGGACTTCCAGGCGAGCCGAACTTCGATCTGGCAGCAAAGCCGCAGCTGCTGCGCGAGACAAAGACCGCGCTCAGGTCGACGGGTGTGCGCGTGCACGACATCGAGCTCGCGCGCATCGACGACGGCACCGATCCGAAGCGGTGGCTGCCGCAACTCGAAGTCGGCGCGGAGCTCGGAGCGAAGCACGTCATCTCGAGCATCTGGACGGACGATCGCGTGTTCGCCGCGGAAAGCTTCGATCGCCTTTGCGATATAGCGAAGCCGCTCGGGTTGACGATCAACCTGGAATTCGTCACCTTCGCGAGCGTCAAGACGCTTCGCGAGGCGCTCGACGTGCTGAAGGCCTCGCGCCGCACCAACTGCGGCGTGTTGGTGGACATGCTCCACTTCTCGCGATCGCGCGTGCCGCTTGCGTTGGCCGAGT
>JBBITY010000446.1:0-3168 GCA_037440565.1 Desulfurellales bacterium | reverse complement strand
CAGCGACTGGGCGAGCGTGGCCAGGACGATGGCGCGCTCGCGGGTCTTGCCGCGCGGCACGAGCTCGACGGCGCGGCGGTGGGCGGCGAGTCCTGCTTCGTGTTCGCCGAGCACGCGGCGGTACCCGGCCAGGGCGTCCGAGGAGTTGCCGATGATCGCGGCGCTTTTCCGGGAGAGAAACCGCATCATCATCACCCGATAGCGGCGGCGTTCCCACAGCCAGCGGTCGATGCCGATGAGCGTCACCGCCGATTGGTCGAGCCCGAGCAGGCCCAGCTTCACGTGGTAGTCCACCAGGCTTTCCATGCTGAAGAGGAGCTGCGGCCTGTGGCGGCGCACCCACGCGCGCACGGCCCACGCGGTGTCGAGCCGGAACGACTTGAGCATTTCGCGGCTGCCGCCGGTGAGCTGGGAGAAGAGCAGATTGCCGGTGGCGCGCTCCTTGGCTCCGGGTTGCTCGTCGCCGAGGAGCGCCGCGACGGCCGTCGGGTAGCCGCGAGCCGCCCACCCCTTGGCCAGGCGGAGGAGCCGCCCGTGCGGGCCGCCGCCGAAGGTGGGCAGCTCGACGAAGAACACCGTGTGGATGCGCCCGGACATCGCACCGCGACGTCAGCGACCCCCCCGGAGCCGGGCGAGAATGAGCCGGTTGCGCCCCTGCGGTCCCGTCCCGTGACTCCTCAGCACGACGTCCCAGCGCGTGCGGACATCGCGCGGCGCTTGCTCCCAATCTCGTTCGCGGATCAGGAGGTACAGCGGCTCCTCAGGCGTGACCGTGTCGAGTTCACTGCGCAACACCGGGATGTGGCGGCGGGCGTAAAAGACCGTCCCGTAGTCGAACGACCGGTAGAAGAAAAGTGGTGCCTGCGCCACAAGGGCGTTCACGGCGGCGACGAACGGCTTGAACGTCCGGTCGCGCGCCAGGACGGGATGGAAAACCCCGTTGACGGCGATAGCCACACTCGCTGCAAGGGCGACCAAGGCGCCGAAGGCCACAGCCCACCGCCGTCGCCAGGTGCTGGCGAGGAGCAGGAATGCGGCCACGGCGAGGGCGCCAACCCAGGCCAGGAGAACGCCAAAATGCCCGCGCAGCGTGCCGACGACGAGCGGCAGGTTGGCCTGGTCGCGGTGGTGCAGGTAGGGCCGAAGCGCATCGAACGGCGATCCTCCGGCTCCTTCGGCGAGCAGCACGGCGCCGACAAGCATCGCGGCGGCTGCCGAGATGCCCGTCACGAATCGAAGCCCCCATTGCGTGAGGCGGCCGAGCGCTGCCGAACCGCTGCTCAGTTGACTCCACCAGCCGCCGAGGAGCACTGCGGCCGCCGGATACGCGGAGAGGATGTACACGCTCCGCTTACCTGCAGCGGCCGAGAAGAAGGCCAGAACGACCCCGAACCACAGCAGCGGATAAAGATACGGCCGGAACTCCGGCCGCCGCCGCAAGTGAAACAGGTGCGCTGCGAGCGGGATCAGGAAGAAGCTCCACGGAGCGAAGCCGGTGAGGAACGTCGACCCATAGTAGTAGAAGGGATGCGACACGTTGTGTCCTCCCGTTGCGGAGCCGAAGAAGCGCAAAACATTTTCCGCCAGCACTTGCTTGTGAATGAACGGCCAGCCCAGCCGGGCGATCGCCAGGGCGTACCAGGCAGCCGGGATGCCGGCTGCGCAAACCAGGCCGAGCACGGGGTGCAGGTGCCGCACCCGCCCCAGGTCGTGCCGGATCGCCAGGTAGGCCACGGCGACCAGCACCGGCAGGGCGAAGCCCACCGGCCCTTTCGCCAGCGTCGCGAACGCCATCGCCCCATAGAACGCCACGAGCGCCCATGGCGATGCGCGCGTCGCCGAGGCGACGTGTTCGAACGCGGCGAAGGCGACGGTGAGGCAGCCGGTCAAGAGCATGTCGACCCGCGCGGTGCGCGCCGCACGGATCCATTCGAAGTTCGTCGCGAGGATGCAGCCGGCGTACGCGCCTGCCGGTGCACCCCATTTGCGGGCGGCGAGCCACGCGGTGCCCAGCACCACGGCTGTGGCGACCAGCGCCGACGGAAGACGCAGCGTTAGCTCGTCCACGTCTCCGGCGAGCAAGGCAATGAGTCCGCCGAACCAGTGGAAGAGCGGTGGCTTCGCCGGGATTTCGGTGCCGTTCCGCAGTTGCAGGAGCCACGCCCCGCGGTGGAAGATCTCCCACACCTGCAGCCCTTCGCGCGGTTCTCCTTCCGAGTAAAAGGGGAGATCGCCGAGTCTCCAGAAGAAGAGGACGGCGGCGAGGCCCGCCAGGGCGACGTATCCGAGCGCGGTCTTCTCCCTGATCATGGCGATCCGCGCCGTTTCTCACGACGGCAGGAGCACGTAGTTGCGGTGCTCGCCGATCCGAAAACCGAGCAGTCGGTTTTCGATCCATGTCTGGAGGCGATTCGACGTCCGATCGTGCTCGTGGCGCGAGCGGCCAGGCGCCACGCTCCAGTCACATGCGGCGATGCGGGATCGCATCACTGTGGGATGCGTCCCGTTGAACCGCCGCCGCCCGTGCAACCGGCCGTAGTCGTACGCGACGGTCAGGTCTGGCATCCGCGCATCCGCCACCGCTTTGCCGAGATGGATGGTCTTCATCGCGTGCGACTTGCGCGTCATCCGGTGCGGCGGACGCACCCATCCGTAGTGGAAGATACGCGCCCCCGCCGGCACGACGCGAATTTTCCGGCCGTCCCGCCGAAAGCCCTGCGCGCTTTTCCAGGAGCGGATACCGCACCCATTGCGGATGATCCGCACTTCCCGCCGGTACCAGTTGTGTGCCGTCTGGTAGTGATCGTAGTCGGCGAAGAAATGCAGGTACTCGAAGAGCAATCCCTCGACGCGGGGGTCGTCCTGGTACGTGCGCAAGCGGTCGGCGATGGGCTGGAGGTCATCTTCGTGCACCACTTCATCCGCTTGTACGTAAAACGCCCAGTCGCCCGAGCACGCTTCGAGGGCGATGTTGGTCTGCTGCGCATTGGTTGCGCCGCGCTTGAACAACGCCGGATCCCACACCGTCTCGATGATGCGGATTTTCGGGTCACCGATGCTGCGCAGCAGCTCGGTCGTGCCGTCGGTCGAATCGCCGGCCGCGATGACGAATTCGTCGCAAAGCGGCAGGACCGAAGTGATCGATTCGACGACCGGATAGTAAAGATC
>JBBITY010000445.1:1898-3184 GCA_037440565.1 Desulfurellales bacterium | reverse complement strand
CCGAGCCCTCGGCCCGCACGTCGCGGATCTTGCCCTTGACCTCGTTCAACAGCTCTCGCTGGCGCTCCTCGAGCATGCGCTTCAGCTCTTCGTAGCGCGTGCGCTTGAGGGCGCCCGACTCGGCTGTGCCCTTTCGCTGGTCTGCCCTAGCCATGATCTCAGCCGCTCCTTCCGTCCTCCACCCACTGCGGGTGGCTATGATTGCCCGCCCTACCTGCAAGAGCGGTGCCTTATGAACCGCGTTGCCGCGTCTTGATATGACCGACCGCCGCTTCCGGCCGGGTATACGCGCGGTGACATGACCGTCGGGAAACCCGCAACCCGGTTGCCCAACCCACCGCGGCCGTTCGCGTCGATCACCTGCTATTTCAACGACTTACACCACCAAGCCAGACCATACCGGCATCCGAACACCGTTTGCTTGTTCTTTAGACGCCGGTCGACGGGATTGGGTTCTCGGCCTCCTCTGTCCGTCCCAGGTGACACCCCGAAACCGACAAACGGTAGCATGACACGCACCCTTGTGGCAAGGAATACACGGCCTGACGTGGCTGGCGACGGACAGGGGCCGAAATGCAGAGTGCAGAGTTTAGAGTGCAGAGCAGCGCGGCAGCGAACCGAGGTTGCGGCACCTTCGTAACTCCGAACTCTGCACTCTGAACTCTGCACTCCTGTGTGCTAGCATTGTCTCTTGTCTTAACCCGTTGAGGAACCAGTAGTTATGGCCATGCGCTGTGAAATCTGCGGCAGGGGGCCGGCTGTCGGCCGACGTGTGTCCCACGCTCACAACGTCCGCCCGCGCCGCTTCGAGCCCAACCTCCAGAAGGTCCGTACCGTCATCAACGGCACCACCAGGCGCGTGCGGGTCTGCACGCGCTGCATCCGCGCGAACAGGGTTGTCAAGGCGGCTTAGCGGTGCCACTCGTGCCAGCGGTCCCGCGCGTGCCAACCGCGCTGCTCACGTGCGCCAATTGATCGCGGCACCGGGGGCCCCCAAAGCCATCGGGCCGTACTCACCGGCCCTCAAGGTGGGGAATCTTCTCTTCCTGTCGGGGTCCATTCCCCTCGACCCCGCAACGGGTCAGGTCGTGCCGGGCGACATCACGGCCCAGACGATGCGCGTCATGGAGAACATCGTCGCACTGCTGAAGGCCGCGGGCGCCGAGACGTCGCACGTCGTCAGGACGACCGTGTACATGGTTGACCTCGGCGAGTTCGCGTCGATGAACGAGGTGTACGGCCGCTATTTCACGGAGCCGTATCCGGCTCGGTCCACCGTGCAGGTC
>JBBITY010000445.1:0-1859 GCA_037440565.1 Desulfurellales bacterium | reverse complement strand
GGGTCTATGTTTCGGCGATCGCGACCCGCGAAACACAGACCCGGTCTATTTTTTCCCTACCGGGCCGCCCGCTCCACTTCCAGCACGCCGTCGATCCCGCGAATCGACTTGAGCACCTTCTCGAGGTGCTTCAGGTCGCGGATCTCGACGGTCATCTCGATCCGCCCCCGGCGGTCGCCCGTGGTGGCTTCCATGTTGGTGATGTTGGTGTTCACGTCGGCGACGGCTGAGCTCAGCTCCGCGAGGATTCCCTTCCGGTCCTCGACCTCCATCGTCAGCCGCACGGTGTAGGCGGCCGTGTCGTCGCCCTTGTCCCATTCGACGTCGATCCGCCGCTCAGGGTCGTACATCAGGTTGATCACGTTGGGACAATGGGCGGCGTGCACCGAAACGCCCTTGCCGCGCGTGATGTAGCCGACGATCTTCTCGCCGCGAATCGGGTTGCAGCACTTGGCGCGGAAGACCATCACATCGTCGGCGCCGCGCACCTTGATGCGATCGGGCTCCGCGCCGGGCCGGAGCACGCGCTTGACGGCCGAGAGCACGGGATGCTCGGGCGCCTCCTCCTTCAGCTGGTCCTGCGGGACAAGCTTGCCCAGCACCTGGCGGGGCGATACCTTGCCGTAGCCGATCTGCGCGAGCACGTCCTCGGGTTTGGGCGCGGCCAGCTCGGCACCGAGCTTGAGGATGGCCTCGCCCTCGAGCAGCTTGGCGGGGTTCAGGCCGAAGCGGCGCGCGTCCTTCTCGAACATGCGGCGCCCCAGCTCGACGGCCCGCGCCTTCTCCTCGCCCTGGATGAGGTGCTTGATCTTGTTGCGCGCGCGCGACGTGGCGACGTAGTTCAACCAGTCGCGGCTCGGCTTGTGCTTGGGATCGCGGACGATCTCGACGATGTCGCCGTTCTTGAGGCGCGTGCGCAGCGGCACCATGCGGCCGTTGACCCGCGCGCCGACGCACTGGTGCCCCACGTCCGTGTGAATGGCGTACGCGAAGTCGATGACCGTCGCGCCCTTGGGCAGCACCTTCACCTGTCCGCGCGGCGTGAACGTGTAGACCTCCTCGGGATAGAGATCGATCTTGAGGTTCGTCAGGAATTCCTGCGGGTCGCGCACCTCCTGCTGCCATTCGAGCAGCTGGCGCAGCCACTGGAAGTACTGCTCGTCGCGGCCGGCGCCGACACGGCCTTCCTTGTACTTCCAATGCGCGGCGATGCCCTCCTCGGCCCGCCGGTGCATCTCCTCGGTGCGGATCTGCACTTCAAAGGGGAAGCCCTGCTCGCTGATGACGGAGGTATGCAGCGACTGATAGCCGTTGGGGCGCGGCATCGCAATGAAGTCCTTGATGCGGCCCGGCACCGGCGACCACGTCTGATGGATGATCCCCAGCGCCGCGTAGCAGTCCTTCACGCTGGGCGTCACGATGCGTAGAGCGACGAAGTCGTAAACCTGCTCGAGCTCGATCTTCTGCCGCTTGAGCTTGAGCCAGATGCTGTAGAGGCGCTTGACGCGTCCATCCACCCGCGTGACCGGCACGTGCGCGGCGTCGAGCTTGGCCTTGATGTCGGCGGCCAGCTTGTCGATCATCCCCTCGGCGTGGCGCCGCCGGGCCTCGACCTTCGCGCGCAGGGCTTCGTAGGCGGCCGGCTCCAGATGCCGGAACGCGAGCTCCTCGAGCTCGTTCTTGACGCGGCTCATGCCCAGCCGGTTGGCGATCGGCGTGTAGATGTCGAGCGTCTCCTGCGCGATGCGCACCCGCCGCTCCTCGGGCACGTACTGCAGCGTCCGCATGTTGTGCAGCCGGTCGGCGAGCTTGACCAGGATGACCCGGATGTCGTCGACCATCGCGAGCAGCATCTTGCG
>JBBITY010000444.1:0-3184 GCA_037440565.1 Desulfurellales bacterium | reverse complement strand
CACAGCCCGGCCACCACGTGCGAGTGTCGGTGCGAAAGGATTGTCCGCGCTCGCGCCCGCCGCTCGCCCGACGGCACCGGCGGCCTCGTACGGGTTCGCTCCGGCGAACACCGTCGCTGGCGTCTGCGTCACGGCGCGTGCACCGGCCTTCGCAAGGTCGCAGCCCTTTGTTTCAAAATCCATCCACCCACCGGCGCCTCCTTCACTCAAAGAAGTCTTCCTCGCCAATCATCGGCAGCACTCGTTGCACAATGGGATCGGCAGCAAACCGCTTCTGAATGGCGTGGTCCGTCAGATGGTTCGCCAGCGCGATGAACAGCATCGACTGGTCCAGGGTCAGGTATCTGTACGCGACCGTTCCCCGGCGCGGGTCCACGGCATCGTAGAAGCCGTACTCGCCGTACAGGTCATACCGCTCGGCGAGCCGGCGCAAGTTGGCCGTGGCGGCCTCTGGCATCACGCTGAGCGCCAGCGCCGACGCGTACGGTGTCACGGGGCCGGCGGGGTAACCCAGCGTGCCGAGCACGGCGATGCCGTACTCCGCGTACCCGTCGCCGTCCTGGGTGGCGCTCGACGAGATTCCCCACACCGGATATCCGATCTCGTCCAGCGCGTAGCGGCGCTGCACCAGGGCGTGCACCTGGTCGTTGGCGCCGAGATTCTTCGGCGCATACGCCACCTCGTCCAGCAGCAACACCGGCATGAGCGCTTCGAACATGCTGCCGCCCCACGATGGAATGTATCGCAGCTCCTTCCACTCGTAGTAGCCGGCCGCAAACGCATGTCCGCGGATGTGCTTGCGCTTCGTTCCCTTGGGCGGCAGCGTTTGCCAGCCACAGCCGGTCGGGTAGCTGCGCACCATGGCAAACCAGTGGTCCTCGGCTACGTCGCCCTTGCCGATGGCGATCAGGCTGCCCAAGCGCGCCTCCGTGTACAACGTCCGATAATGGTAGCGCGACCGCGCCCGCGGGTCGACGCAATAGCCGTGCGACATCTGCCGCAGGGCCTCGTCATAGAACACGCCGTAGTTCATCTGCGCGATGAGGCGTGTGCAGCGGTCGGCGAGCTCGGGAAACGTCATGCGCACCACCATGAGCCCCGCAGTCAACCACGACGTGTCGACAAAGGACACGAAGTTGCTCGTCCGCTCCAGCGAGGTGGTGTCATAGAAGTTGAAGAAGAATCCCTGATCGGTCTCCAGGCCCTGCAGCGTGTCGAGGACGCGGCGGATCCGATCGACGGCTTGCGAGGCGGATAGAAAGTCGAGCTCGGACGCCGCCACAGCGGCAACCAGATGCAGGCCGATGTTGGTGCCGCTGGTGTAATCACCGACCCGGCCTTCGGCAGTCCCGGCCGGCGGGTCACCGAAGAAGACGTTGTCGACTGGCAGGCCGTTCTCGCGATCCGTCATCGCGTCCAGGCCGCGCCAGGTGTCGCGCGCCAGGCGCCAGAGGAACTCCTCATCCGTTCTCGGCAGGCCTTGCCTGTCGACCAGCAAGTGCTCCGGCCAGCCGGCGAGCCGCGCCCTGATCGAGGGCCGCGCGGCTTCTTCCCCACCCAGCGACTGCTCCCATGCCTTCTTGCGCGGTGCGATGATCTTTCTGCACGTGTCGATCGGCGGGGTCAGCCTGACATTGCCGATCGGACACGCCTCCGTCAGCTCGGCTGTCGACGACCAGCCAAACGGCAGCAGGATCCTCTTCACCGCCGCCCAGTCGAGGGCCGCGGCGAGTGGAACAGCGAAGGGAGAAGCCCTAACCCGGGAGGCCGGCCCCATGCAGACGGTAAGAGCGGCGGCGGCTCCGAGGACGGCCACCGACCGCCGCAGCGCACGATCTGCCCTGTTCAGCCCCACCCTCACGGCCGCCGCGTGTCTACCACCCGCCGAAGTCCGGCACAACGGTCGCCCGCCTCGCCGTCCCGATCCCTTGACCCAGCGATCCCTCGAACCCTATTGATTGTGGCCAGCCTCTTGTCCTTGACAAGAACGGATTTCCGCATAGGGTGCACCCGGCTGGGCGGCCCCGGGGCCGGCTAAACAGAGCAACGGGAGGGGAAGCATGGCGTGCGTGCGATGGAACAGGGGGGTGACGATCGCGGTGGCATTGGTCGGCGGGGTGCTCGTGCAGCCAGCGGCTGCACAGGTCGCCTCAGACCAAGCCGCGGCCATCGTCGACTATCCGCTGGTGAACGCGGTTCAACTCAACCTCGATCCCTTTCTTACCGTGATCGAAGACACGGTGATCCAACTGAGTAACACGTCCAACGAAGTGGTCGCCGCGCACTGTTTCTATGAAAATGCCAACTCCCATTGCACGAATACGGGTGTCGTCTGCCTCGAACCGGAAACGTGCTGCGAACTCGATGCGGGCTGCGGCCAATGCGCGCCCGGCTGGAATGAAACGGACTTCTTGGTACAGCTGACGCCGCGCCAACCGCTCGGCTGGCGGGCGAGCGAGGGCCTGATCGACTTTCCGCTCGACGGCGTGCGGCGACGGGGCATCGGCGGGAGCAGCAACGCCGGGAGCCGCGTTCCGCCGCTGCCCGAGAATCCGTTCCTCGGGTCCTTGAAATGCGTCGCGGTCGACGCCGTGACCGGTACGCCCGTGGATCGCAACGTGCTCAAGGGCGAGGCGACGACCGAGCTGTTCATTCACGTCGTCGCACCCGGTGGGACCGATCCGGCACAGGCGCTCGCCGAGTTCATTCAGCTCGATCCCGGCGTTCAGACGAGTGAGCATGATCAGGAAATCACGGTCTTCGATGTCCGGAAGTACAGCGCCATCGGAGTCCCGGCGATTCCCGGCGCGGTGGATGGCGACCGCACACTAGTCCTCGGCGGCGACGAGCCCGAGTACGAGGGCTGTCCGAATGTCCTCATTCTCAACCATCTCTTCGACTTCGCGGAAAATCCGGTCAGTGGGACCCCCGCCGAGACGAGCCTGGCATTGGTGCCGTGCACGCAGGACCTGCTGCGCCAGGAGCCGGGCAGCGCGGTTGTGCAGTACCTCGTGTACAACGAGTTCGAGCAGCGCTTGTCGACCAGCCGACCGATGGACTGCCTGCAGTTCCAGCCGCTGTCGACCATCGACACCACCCAGTCCGAGCGCTCGATCTTCAGCGCCGGCGTGTCGGGAACGCTCGCCGGGCAGACCCGCCTGACGGCGATCGGCAGCGGGCTATT
>JBBITY010000443.1:0-3189 GCA_037440565.1 Desulfurellales bacterium | reverse complement strand
GTCTCCGCCCGACGCCCGCTTCTCGGGCGAGCGGTTCGCCGCGCCCGACGTGATGCGATTGAGCGATGCCGTGCGCCGGGCGGTCTACGAGATGCGGCTGTTGGTGCTGTGGCTGCGCGAGCAGACGGGCGGGGCTCCCGTCGGGCTGCACGGCCTCAGTCTGGGTGGCTACCTGGCGGCTCTGCTGGCCGGGCTGTACGACGACCTCGACTTCGTCGTTTCGATGGTGCCCCCGGCCTGCATCGGCGATTTGGCCTGGCGCTTCTTCATCAAGAGCCGCCACTACCAGCGCAGCGCGCGGCCGTTCTTTTCCTACCAGGAGTTGCGCGCGGCGTACCGCATCCTCTCGCCGCTGACCTATCCGCTGCGCGTGCCCAAGGACCGGGTGCTGCTCATAGCGGGGCGCGGCGATCGTATCGTGCCGCCGGAGCACCCGCACGCCCTGTGGCGGCACTGGGGGCAGCCCGCAATTCACTGGTTCAGCGGCAGTCACCTCGCGCCGTTCGGGCGCCAAAAGATTATCCGGGCCGCCATCGGCCTCCTGGAGCGTCTCGGGATCTTGTGAGAGTGAGAGAGGGCGCTGGGAGGAAGTGCAGTGGAGTACCGAAATCTCGGGCGTTCGGGTCTGGTGGTCTCCGTCGTCGGCCTCGGCTGCGACAACTTCGGACACCGGTGCGATGCGGAGCAATCGGCGGCGATCGTCCACCGCGCCATGGACCTGGGAATCACGTTTTTCGACACGGCGGATATCTACGGGCCCGGCGGTCTCTCGGAGGAGTATCTCGGCAAGGCGCTGAGAGGCCGCCGTCAGGATGCCGTCATCGCCACGAAGTTCGTCGGACCAACGGGTTCGTACACCGGGCTGCTGCACATGGGCACGTCCCGTCGGCATATCATGAACGCCGTGGAAGGCAGCTTGCGGCGCCTGGGTACGGACTTCATCGATCTCTATCAGGTCCACTTCCCGTATCCGGGCGTTCCGATCGAGGAGACGCTGCGCGCCTTGGACGACCTGGTGCGCCAGGGCAAGGTGCGCTACATCGGCTGCTCTAATTTTGCCGCGTGGCAGATCGTGAATGCCAACTGGGTTGCGCGCAGCGAGCGCCTGACGCGGTTCGTTTCGGCGCAGAATGCCTACAACCTCCTCGACCGCCAGATCGAGAAGGAGCTGGTGCCGGCCTGTCTCGAGCTCGGCGTCGGCATCCTGCCGTATTTCCCGTTGGCCAGCGGATTCTTGACCGGCAAGTACCGCCGCGGTCAGGCGAAGCCGGCGGGTGCGCGGCTGGCGAACGAGCGCCCGACCACGGAATACCTGACCGGCGTACCGGACGCCGTTGTGCGGCAAGTCAACGCCGAGCTGCTGCGCTGGGTCACGCCGGAGTCGATCTTCACTGCGCAGAACTACGAGCTGCTCGCCAAGCTGGAGGCCTTCGCGAGCTCCCGCGGTCACGCGGTGCTTGATCTCGCCGTGGCCTGGCTGGTGGGCCAGCCTGGCGTCTCCAGCGTCCTCGTCGGCGCGAGCCGGGTCGAGCAGATCGAACAGAATGTACAGGCCGCTGACTGGCGGCTCACCTTAGAGGAGTTGGCCGAGGTCAACGAGTTGACCTGCGCCGCGCTGTACCTGCCGCCAGTGCCGCGGTTCGTCTGAGTGGCATCCGCGCGTGAGGTGTGCGCTCCTGACCAGGGGGAGTTCTCGTCCGGGGGGAGTTTTCATGCAGACCAAGCGCTGGTTCTGTCGCCTCTGCGCGGCCCTCTGCGGGATCGAGGTTGAAGTGGACAGTGGTCGAGTCGTGGCCGTTCGCGGCGACCGCGCCGACCCGATGAGCCGCGGCTCCACCTGCGCCAAGGGCCGCCAGTTCCCCCACGAGGTGAATGATCCGGAGCGTCTGCGCTCGTCGCTGGTTCGGACCGCCACCGGTGGATTCGCGCCCATTTCGAGCGAGCGGGCGATGGACGAAATCGCGCTGCAGCTCTCGGACATCATCCGGCGGCACGGTCCCCGGGCGGTAGCGAGCTGCCGGGCTGCGAGTTAACGCGCCGCAACTCACGTCAGTTCGCGCGGGGATGGAAGGGGCGAACTGCCAGCCTCATCGGACCCGTTCGGGTTGGAAAAGAGGATACGATGAGCCAACCTGCAGTTGGCCGAAATCCGATGAAAGATCGCGCTCGGCACGCTGCCGGTGAGCAGTGCCGCGCCGTCGACGGCTGGGGCGTGACGTTCTCTTTGCCCTCGCGGTCTTTCTGGTAGCCTCGTGTGCCGCGGCGTGTGGCCACGACGGCGGCACCGCCACGCCGACGGCAACAGCGACCGGCCACCGAGGCTGGACCGCTTGGCTCCGGCGGCCCAAACGCAGTAGCGTGTGTGCGGCGACGAGGAGGGATCGCTCATGGCGCGCATCGATGGTGGCGAGATGTTGGTCCGGGTGCTGGAGCAGGAGGGCATCCGCGAGGTGTTCACGCTGCACGGCGGGCACCTCGATGCGATCTACCAGGCGGCGCGGGGCCGGAATCTGCGCTTCATCGATACGCGGCACGAGCAGGCCGCCGGTCACGCGGCCGACGGCTGGGCACGGACGACCGGCCGTATCGGCGTCGCCATCGTCACCGCCGGACCCGGCGTGACCGATGTCGTCACGGCCGTTACCAACGCCTACCTCGACTGCATTCCAACCCTGTTCATCGGCGGCGCGGCGCCGCTGCGCGACGCGGAGACACTGCCGCTGCAAGGCGGCTTCGATCAACTGGCGCTGATGCGCCCGATCACCAAGTGGGCGCACCGCATCACTCACACGCACCGCATTCCCGATCTCGTCGCCCAGGCCCTGCGCGTGGCGACGACGGGCCGCCCCGGTCCCGTGTTCCTCGAAGTTCCCATCGACGTGCTCTTCGCACGAGTCGATGAACGGCAGGTGGTTTTTCCGAAGCGCGTCCGACCCGACGCCGCGCCGGCTCCGTCGGCGCAGGCCATCGAGCGTGCTGTCGAGTGGCTGCAGCAGGCCGAGCGCCCCGCGATCGCCGCCGGCGGCGGCGTGTGGTTTTCCGGTGCCGGAACGGAATTGCTGGCCTTCGCGGAACGCACTGGCATTCCCGTGTTCTCGAACAGCAAGGCGGCGGGCCTGGTGCCGGCGACCCATCCGCGCTCGATGAAGTCCTTGACGACCCTGAAGTTGACGTCGGCCTCAAGGAGCG
>JBBITY010000442.1:0-3198 GCA_037440565.1 Desulfurellales bacterium | reverse complement strand
GACATCAAGGTCCTCGTCCATCCCGAGTGCCGTGCCGACGTCATCGCCCTCGCCGACGCCGTCCTCTCAACCAGCGGCATGGTCCGCTACGCAAAGGAGAGCGCCGCGGAGGAATTCCTCATCGTTACGGAGTGCGGCCTCTCCGACAAGCTGCTGCTCGAAGTGCCCGAGAAGAAGTTCTACAAGGCGTGCAAGCTCTGCCAGTTCATGAAGATGATCACCCTGGAGAGCACCGAGCGCGCGCTCGAGACGATGCAGCACGAGATCGTCCTCGACGAGGCCGTGCGCGCCGGCGCCGAGCGCTCGCTGCGCCGCATGTTCGAACTGAGTGCGTAAGTGAAGCGGCGCCGCGACGGGGACGAAGAGGCCTGCCCGGCAGCTTTTCCCCGAGTGGCCCCTTCTAGCTCCTGAGCGGGGCGCGCCCGTTCGAGGGCCATCGACGCGAGCTGCGCGATCCCCTCGGCGATGCAGCGGCTGCTAAGAGCGGCGCCCGAATCCAACGGCGGTTATCGCCTTCGAGGCCACACGGAACCGGCTCGGTGACGAGCCCGCGAGGAACGGAACGCTGCACCCCCGCCCAGGACGTCGAGACTGCCGTATGGAGATGACGGAGCCGGCCGTCCTTTTGGCCAGCGCGGTGGCCCCCGCCGAATGAGAACGGGTCGGGTCGCGTCGCCATCGGCATCTCCATCACGGCGCGTCGGGCCATTCGAGCCCGGAGGGCTGCGCCAGCGCGGTGGGTTGAAAGAGTGCCGCCGGCAGCGCCGGCTCTTCTCGCCACGCCAACCGCAAAGTGCTCTGGGTGCGAAGCTGGAAGTGCTCCATGGTAATCACACCGGGCAGCCAGCGGCCCCCGACCGCGACATGGTCGCCGTCGCGCCGCATCTTCACGAGATTGCTCGTCGTGTCGCGATAGTACAACGTCTTGACCGGCACCGCTTTTTCCCGATCGAAGGTGATGACCACGAGGCTGTACTGGGATGGCTCAGGATCGAGCTGAACCGTCAATTGCCCGGCGTTCCTGTCGACGATGCTCGGCGACAAGTACCGCGTCGCATCGAAGGGTTGCAAATCTTCGCGCGTGAAGTCGCTGTCCGCCAAGGGTGCCTCGGGGGCAAACGGACCGGGCGCCGTGTCGCCTTTGCGCACGATGTACGCCTTGGCCCCGCCAGCGCTGAGCAGCACCTTCACGCCCGCCTGGCGCAGCTCGATGTACAGGTCGTCCGGCGGCCGCAGCAGTACAATGACCGCATTGCGCGCGGTTTGCCCGGGCGAGGTGACAACCAGCTCGCCATCGGCACGCAGTGCCACCGCCGGTCGCGCGGCTTCGGTGGCGGTTCGGAGAAAGCTCGCCAGGTCCTGCGGCGCCGCCCGGTCCGCCCGCAAGAACGCAACCGCAACGAAGAGGACCACAATCTCTTTTCGCATGGAATCTCCCGCAACCCTCCCCCACGACTAGCCGTGGAAGCAGCCGGATTGTCAAGGCGTTTCCAGTCCTTTTCCCAGCGTCGGGAAAGCTGCGCGGCGGACGCTGTAGGGGGGCGGCTGGAGACTGCGTGGCGGGAAACTTGCTGAGCAGATGGGGGTTGAAGGGGAAGCGTCGGCGTGCTGTGAGGGGAATAGCGGCCGGAAAATCCAGGAGGTGCCATGAAGGTTGACGAGTTGATGGCGAAGGACGTCAAAACGTGTGGACCCAGGGCGACGCTCAACGTTGCCGCTCAAATCATGTGGGAAACCGACTGCGGGTCCGTGCCCGTCGTCGGTGATGGAGGAGAGGTCGTGGGCATGGTGACGGACCGAGACATCTGTATGGCGGCGTATACGCGGGGTGCCCCCCTGTGGAACATCACGGTCGAGAGCGCGATGTCCAAGGAAGTTCACCTATGTCACCCGGGGGATACCGTGGCCACGGCAGAAGAGATCATGCGGCGGTGCCAGGTGCGCCGGTTGCCGGTCGTCGACCAGAGCGGGCATCTGGTCGGCCTGTTGTCCCTCGCGGACATCGCTCGCCAAGCGGAGCGGGAGCGCAGGCGAAAGAAAAAGAGTGTCACGGCCGCGGAGGTTCTTGACGACCTCGCGGCCATCTGCGAACCCCGCGCGCATAGCGGTATGGCTGCCGCCTGACCTGCCGGCGCAGGGCGCCAGCGGATCACAGCGCCGGCCGTTCGGCAGCAGCCAACGCCTCGCCTATGTGCAGCCGACGCAGGAGGGCCATCATCGGGCACCAATTGGTGAACGCCGATTGCAACAGGTTGGCACCGACGAATGCGGTAAACAGATAGAAACCGGGATGCACGAAGTAGCCGAGAGCGACGCCCAGCAGAACGAACGTGCCCGCAATGCCCCGCAGCGCCCGCTCGACAGTCATCATGTGGAACCTCCTCGCTATGGTCGCGGCCCAACGTGATTGTTCACTGCCAACACCGATGATTCATCCTGGGCGTCATCCTGCGTCGCGCGATCGAGGTTGGCAAGAGGACGGGTCTGGAACAAGAAAGGGACGATCTCGCCGCGCGGTCTTGCGGGCGCGTCGGGATGCAGAAAAGTCGATGGCAAGATCCGCAGAGAAACAGAGGCACATATGAGGCAGAGCACCGTGAAGGCAATGGTCTTGGCCGCGGTGGCGGCCGCTTGGTTGGCGGCTCGGGCGTCGAGCGCCGAGGAACAGCGAGTGGGCGGAGGGGGAGAGCTGTACAAGCGCTACTGCGCGGCCTGTCATGGCCTGCGCGGCAAGGGCGATGGCATCGTGGGAACGTTCTTGCACCCGAAACCGACCGACTTGACCCAGATGGCGAAGAAGGCGGGAGGCGTATTCCCCTTCTATGAGACCATGCTGGTGATTGACGGACGCACGACGATTCGAGCGCATGGCGATCCCGACATGCCGGTGTGGGGAGAGGTGTTCACCGCGGAGGCGACGGCAGACCTGAGCCGGCAGGCGGAGGTGCGCGGCAAGGTGATGATGATTGCCGACTACCTGCGCTCGTTGCAGGAGTAGCGTGAGGTGCAGGCGGGATCGGCCTCTTCCTCGGCGCGAGAAGTCGCGTTCCTGCCCGCACGAGCGACCATCGCTCAGGTACCGGAACGATCCGAGGAGTGTTCGCGCGAGTACAACTGGCGTTCACCTTGCTCTCTAAGAGCCGATCCCAAAACCCCGGACCGAGGAGTTCGCGTCAGATGGGAGGCGAGAGCGGGAAG
>JBBITY010000441.1:0-3201 GCA_037440565.1 Desulfurellales bacterium | reverse complement strand
GAACCTGCACGACACCAGCATCAGTGTGGGCGTAGAGGTGCAACTGCGCGACTTCATGCGACAGTACCAGCGCGAGGGGGAGGAGCGCATTGTCCGCCGGCTGACCCGCGCGCTGCAGATCTTCCTTTATCGCGAGGAGCGCGTGGTGTGGGGACCATTGTTGCTCCCCAAGCGCCAGGTGCGCCAACGGGTGCTGCAGGACGACGAGGTGACCGCCGTGATCCGGCGGCTCGCGCGCGAGCGGCAGTTGCCCGAATCGCAGCTCTGGCGCCAGGCGGAGCGCTACTTCGACGAGATGGCGGCGAACTTCCACGGCACCTACTTCTCGATTCTTGAATTCGTGTTCAATCGCATCTGGCCGCGGCTGTTTCACGGCCTGGAATACTTCGGGCTGGACCAGGTGGCGGAGTGCGTCAAGCAGCATCCGGTCGTGTTGGTACCGTGCCACCGCAGTCACTTCGACTATCTCATTCTCTCCTACGTCTTTCACCTCAACTACCTGAGCCCACCGCACATCGCAGCCGGGATCAATTTGTCCTTCTGGCCGCTCGGCCCGTTGTTCCGCGGCGCGGGCGCCTACTTCATCCGCCGCAGCTTCGAGGGCAATGAGCTGTACAAAGTCGTGTTCCGCAAGTACCTGAGCTTTCTCATCCGCGAGGGGTACACCCAAGAGTTCTTCATCGAGGGCGGCCGCAGCCGCACGGGGAAGATCCTGACCCCGAAGCTCGGCATGCTGTCCGGCATCGTCGATGCGTTCATCCAGGGTGTGCGGCGCGACCTGTACCTGGTGCCGGTTTCGATTCACTACGGGCGCGTCGTCGAGGAGGAGGCGTATCAACGGGAACTCGGCGGAGCGGAAAAGCAGCCGGAGTCGCTGACCGGCCTGCTGCGGGCGCGCCGCGTGCTCCGGCAGCGGCACGGGACGGTGTACCTCACCTTCGCGAAGCCGATCTCCCTCAATGATGCGTTGGGGGAACGCAAGGAGCGCTTCCGCAGTGCCGGGGCCAGCGCCGAGGAGGAGAAGCGGCGGTTCGTGCAAAAGCTCGGCTTTCGCTTGCTGCGCGAGGTCAACGCCGCTGCCGTGGCCGGCGCCACCTCCGTGTCCGCGACCGTGCTGCTCGGTATGCCGCAACGGGCCTGCCGCCACCGCGATTTCGTGAGCAAGGCCCAGGCGTTGGTGCATTTCCTGCGCGCGCGAGGCGTGCGGCTCACGGCATCGCTCGAGCGCAATGCAGAGGCGGATTTCCGCGAAAACCTGCTGTTCCTCGAGCACGGGGGCCTCATCCAGCGGCTGACTGCAGACGACGGCGGCGTGATCCACGTGCCGGGCGAGAAACGACTGGCGCTCGATTTCTACAAGAACAACACGATTCACTTCTTCCTGCTGCCGGCGTTGCTGGTCGAGGCGTGCTCGCGCGGGCTGCGTGGCGGTGAGCTATTTGCCGATATCGTTTGGTGGCTGGACCTGCTGCGCTGGGAGTTTCCCTTGCCGGAGCGGGAGACGCTCGGGGGCGAAGTCGCAACGCTGCTGGAGTACCTGCGGGCGCAAGGGGCGTTGGCGGACGGTGGCGAGCTGCGCACCGACCACCCGTTTGTGATGAGCGTCACCGGCATTCTCGACAACTTCCGGGAAGCCTATTGGATCGCGGCGCAGGTGTTGCAGCGCCTGCCGGAGGGCGGGCTGCCGCGCAAGGCGGTGATCGAACGCATGCAGCGGCAGTACCGGACGGGATTACTGCTGGGCGAGGTCCGCAAGCCGGAGGGCAATTCGACCGTCACTCTGGGCAACGCCCTCAGCCGCTTCGCCGAGACCGACTGCGTGTGCGTGCGCGCCGGCAAGGGGAAGGAGCCGCTGGTTGAGCGCGGGGCGCATTTCAGCGACCTGGGACCCACGGCCGCGCGCATCTTCAGCGGTATGATGCGCCTGTGACAGCGCAGGCACGAGGTTGTCAAACCTGCAAGGGCGATCCTTGCGATCGCTCCCGCGAGGCGACAAGCCCCAGGGAATTGGGTGAATATGAGATTCGCCGTTCCGGCAGACGCAGAGAAAGGCGAGTATCGAGACGGCTTCGAGGATCCCGCGGATCCCGCACGCTGTGGTTGACAGGGCGGCGCGCCGCCGTAGACTGGATCGACAAGGGAGGATCCATGACGACGGCGCGCAAGTGGCTCTGTGAAGGTCTCGCTGGTTTTCTGGTGGTCGTCGCGTGCGGCGTCGCTGGCTGCGCCGAGCAGGGAAAGCGTGAGGTCGAGGTGGAGGTGAGCCGCGTCGCCGTCGACCCGAATTCGCATTCGCCGGTGGTGTTGTTGGAAGACAAGGCGCACACGGCGGTGCTCCCGATTTGGATCGGCCCCGGCGAAGCCCAGGCGATCGCAATGCGGTTGGAAGGCGTGGTGGCGCCGCGTCCGCTGACCCATGATCTCATAAAGAACGTGCTCGACCGGGTCGGGGTGGAGCTGCGCAAGGTCGTGATCCGCGAGCTGCGCGACAATACCTATTACGCTCAGCTCGTCCTCGTGCAGGGCGGCGAGGAAATCGCCATCGACAGCCGGCCGAGTGATGCGATCGCCCTGGCGATGCGTTTCGGTCAACCCATCTTCGTCGCCGCAGCGGTCATGGAGCAGGGTCAGACCATCAATCGCCAGGAAGCCGGCGGGCCACAGACGGCGACGCTCGGCGGCGTCACGGTACAGGGGTTGTCGCGCGAGTTGGCGGATCACTTTGCGCTGCCCCCCGGCCAGGGGGTGTTGGTGTCGAACGTGGCTGGCGAAGCCGCTGGCGCGCTGCAGCGGGGCGATATCATTCTCGAGGTCGACGGCGCGACCGTCCGCGATGTCGAGGATTTTCGGCGCAAACTGGGCTCCGCAGGCCCGAGCAAGAAGCTTTCGGTGCAGCGCGGCGACGACCGGATCCTCGTTGCTTTCGAGGCGCGCCTGCACTAGCGGCGGACGCGATCAGGGCAGCGGCCGAGCGCGCTCGGGGACGTTTGCCCCGCGCGGCTGCGTTCGCGATTGGCATGAGG
Organism: Desulfurellales bacterium; assembly: GCA_037440565.1. Classification (GTDB taxonomy): domain Bacteria; phylum Desulfobacterota; class Binatia; order HRBIN30; family CADEER01; genus JBBITY01. The sequence goes on along the minus strand of JBBITY010000441.1, from coordinate 178 downwards.
GGGTGCGTGAGGGGAACCCCCGTTGACCCTTGCACGCCGTCATGACACGTATGGAGAAATTTGTGTGAGCGCGGTTTGACTCGCCGGGCGAACCATATTATGGGCCGTCCCCGCCCAATTCAGTGATCGACAAGCGGCAGACTGCATCAACAATGGAGGATATGACCGACCGTCAGGT
>JBBITY010000440.1:0-3207 GCA_037440565.1 Desulfurellales bacterium | reverse complement strand
GTGGTTCATTTTCGATTGCTCTTGCAGGCGGCACGCAACAGCCGCGATTGGTGATCCCCGCGCGCGGTGTGGTATGCACGGCCCATGAGCCTGTGGCGCGACGTCGTCGAGCACCGGATCGCGCCCGTGCACGACAGCGGGCGGGACAAGCGCCTGCCGCTCGCCGAGGCCATTCGGCGCTTCGTGCGCCCCGGCATGAAGCTCAACCCGTGCAGCCTGCAGTCGCGCCCGGTGGCGGCGCTGTACGAGCTGTGCCGGCAGTTCGCCGGCAAGCGACCCGGATTCGAGTTCATCTCGTCCTCGCTGAGCGGCAACTACTTGCAGCTCGTGCACCTCGGGCTCCTCAAGCGCGCCGTGGTGTCGTTCGCGGGCGAGGGGTATCCCACGCCGGGGCCGAGCCCGATCATCGCCCGCGCGTTGGCGCGCCAGGAGCTGGAGATCGAGAACTGGACGATGCTGACCATCTCCCAGCGCCTGCTGGCCGGCGCGATGGGCGTGCCGTTCCTGACCACGCGCTCGATCGCCGGCAGCTCCATGGCCGAAGACCTTCGCCGGCGCGGCCTCTTCGCCGAGGTTCCCCATCCGTTTGAGCCCGGCCAGACGCAGGGAGCGATCCGCGCGTACCAGCCGGACATCAGCTTCGTCCACGCCTGGGCCGCCGACGCGGCGGGCAACGCCGTCTGTTTCCCGCCGTACCAGGAGAACGTGTACGGCGCACTGGCGGCGCGGGAGGGCGTGATCGTCACGGCGCACCGGATCGTGCCGACGGATTTCGTGCGCCAGTATGCGCATCTCGTGCGCATCCCCGCCGAGCGCGTCCTGGCCGTCAGCGAGGTGCCCTTCGGCTCGCATCCGTACGGCAACTACTGCCGGGGCATGCCCGAGTTCACGCCGTACGCCAACGACTACGACTTCATGGGCGAGCACCGCCGCGTGCAGGACGACGAGAAGGCGTATGCGGAGTGGGTCCGCGAATGGATCCTCGATGTGCGGGACCACGAGCAGTACCTGCAGAAGCTCGGAGAGCCGCGGCTGCGCACGCTGTTCGATCTGGCCAAGCCGGAGGCGTGGCGCGGCGAGCTGGAACGGCACGCCGCTGAGTTCGACGCGCCGCGTCCGGCGGGCCCGGTCGAGGAGATGATCGTGCAGGGCGCGCGGGCGATCGCCGAGCGGATTGCGGAAAGGCGCTACCGCACCGTGCTTTCCGGCGTCGGCCAGGCGGCGCTGATGGCGTGGCTGGCGGCGCACCGCGTCCGCCAGGGGGGCACCGAGTTCGCGATGGTCGCCGAGGTGGGCATGTACGGGCACGATCCGCGCCCGGGCGACCCCTTTTTGCTCAACTACTGGAACCTGCCGACGACCACGATGCTGACCGACGTGTTCGAGGCGCTCGGCCTGCACGGCTGCGGAAGCACCAATCAGTGTCTCGCGGCGGTCGGCGCGGCGCAGGTCGACCAGTACGGCAACATCAACTCGACGTTCGCCGAGAACGGGCAGTTTATCGTCGGATCGGGTGGTGCCAACGACATCGTGACCGCGGCGCAGGAGACGATCGTCGTGGTCGCGCAGCGGCGGCAGGCGTTCGTCAGCTCGGTCAGCTACGTCACCAGCCCCGGCACCCGCGTCACCTGCGTCGTCTCGACCATGGGCCGCTTCGAAAAGCGTGGTGGCGAAACGCTAGTGCTCACCGGCTACTTTCGGCGCGCCGGCGCGAGCCGCGACGAATGCGTCCGTGCGATCCAGCAGCACTGCGGTTGGAACCTGCGCATCGCCGACGACGTCGCCGCGCTCACCCCAGCCACCCCGGAAGAGCTCGCCACGCTGCGCGTCTTCGACCCCGACCGATTCTTCCTCGGCAAGCCGGGGTAGAGTAGTGGCCGGTCCGCGCCCGCTCTCTGCCTCGCGGTCTCGGACGTGATCGCGCTCTCACCTCGCTCGCCGTCGATCGCAAGGTGGCCGCCTCGACACAGAACCAGGCACTGGCTTCGATTCTGTTCCTCTACAAAGACGTGCTCCGCAGGAACCCAGGCTGGTTCGACGACGTGGTGCGAGCGAAGCGGCGCGAGCGGTTGCCGGTGGTGCTGAGCCGTCGGGAGGTGGAGAAGCTGCTCGCAGCTCTTGACGGGGTTCCGTGGATCATGGCCATGCTGCTCTACGGCTCGGCGCTCCGTCTGATGGAATGCCTGCGATCGCGGGTCAAGGACATCGACTTCACGAGGAACGAAATTCTCGTCCGAGAAGGCAAGGGGGACAAGGATCGCGTGACCATGCTCTCGGGGGGCGGCGAAGGAGCCGCTCCTACGCCATCTCGATCGGGTGCGCCGCCTGCACCGGCGCGATCTGCAGGCGGGCCTTGGACAGGTGCAGCTCCCGCACGCACTGGCGCGCAAGTACCCCAATGCCAACCGGGAAAGGGGATGGCAGTGGGTGTTTCCGGCCGCCAAGATCTGCAGAGACCCGCGCTTCGGCCCCGCCGCAGCGCTACCATGTTCACGAAACGGTGCCGCAGCGGGCGATTCGCGAGGCCCGGCGACGTGCGGGCATCGCGAAACCGGTCGGCCCGCACACGTTGCGCCATTGCTTTGCGACCCATCTGCTCGAAGCCGGCTATGACATCCGGACGGTGCAGGAGCTGCTCGGGCACCGCGATGTCTCTACGACGATGATTTACACGCACGTGCTCAACCGGGGTGGGCACGGCGTGCAGAGCCCTGCTGACACGCTGGCCAGCGGACGGGGAGGCGGGCGTTACCAAGCAAGCGCTGCTTCGTATCACGGGTCGGGCGAGGAAGCCGACGGCAGCGCAAGCGATCGAGAAGACAGTGAAATGTTCTTGGCGAACGCTCCGAAACGCTCCGGCGACCCGAGCAACGGTTGCTTGGGTCGCCGGTTTTCTTCGGACGCCGAAATGTAGTTAGATGCCCGATCAGCGCTCGCCATCGTACCGGGACAGGGGTAAGCTGACAAGGAAGGAGTCGTGAGATGGAGTCGGGCATCGGGAAGGAGATCCGTGAACAACTTGAGCAGCTTCCGGCCGCGCAGCAGCGCCAAGTTTTGGATTTCGCGCGCGCCCTCGCAGCCAGGAAGCGCCAGGCGAGGTCTGGCCAGGCACTGAGCCAGTTCGGGGGCACCATCGCCAGGGAAGACCTGGCGCAGATCGCCCAGGCCATCGAAGAGGGATGTGAGCAAGTGAATCCTGATGAGTGG
>JBBITY010000439.1:0-3207 GCA_037440565.1 Desulfurellales bacterium | reverse complement strand
GGTGTGCCACCGGGACGACATGGCGCTGTCACTGAGCAAGGCGGAGACCTGCACACTTTGTCATGCCACGAGCATTCACGCCGGCGCCGAGCAACATCTTCGGGCCTCCGCGGCCAACGTCGCGCGGTTGATCGGCGCGACGGGCGCGACCTTGCCGCTGACCGAGGATGGCCGGATCTACTGCGGGACCTGCCACGTCTTTCACGACCCGGCCATCAGCGAGGAGAAAACGCTGGCGGTGCCCTGGGTGCCGGCGCGCACGAGCTTGGCGGAAGCGGTCCGGCAGTCGATCGGCGAGCAATGGGAGCGGGCCGCGGCCGAGCGCGGTGAGACGGCGCCTGGCGCGACCTTCGCCACCGAGGGGACCACGCGCCTCCGGCTGCCCATCGATGACGGCGCGCTATGCCGGCAGTGTCACGCATACGGAAAATGAGGTGTCCCCATCCACCTATGCCGCGGAAAGGGCTCTCTGGTGCCAACCCACCCCGAAGAGGTGACATGCAACAGCCCTGGGCAACGCCCTGGGAAAGGAATACGGCATTGATTTGTTCAGCCCTGAAGGGGCCTCATTCGGACTCGCGGCCCGACTTGTGCCCCTTCAGGGCTCCGGGTTTGTTCATTTGCCTGAATTGCCCTGGGCCGGTGGATCACGCCCCTGCGGGGCGTCGCTCAGAGCTTGTGAAAAAATCCCCGCGAGAACAGGTGGAAGAACCAGCGGGAGGGCGGGAGCAGTGCTCCCGCCCTCAAGACTGGAGCCGCGTTGCGCAGGCGCCACTCTTGAGGGGTGGAGCGTTGCTCCACCCCCAGGGATTTCCTCACAAGCTCTCAGCTCAGAGGAAGGTCATTCACGCGATGCGCGGTCTGACCGTCGGTCTGCTGGTACTTTTCGTCGCTGCCTGCGGCACGGACACCGCGCCGCGGTACAGCGGCGCTCCCTCGTTGGCGGAGGCGACGTACGGGCAGTGCGCATTTTGCCATCAGGACGTGGCGCAGAACCTGGTGGCGACCGGTGGGCATCACGATCTCGACATCAAGTGCGAGCGCTGCCATGCGGATCGTGCACCCGGTGAAGTCGGCCCTGGTCACCGCCGCGTACCGGCCTGCGCCGAGTGCCACACTGAGCAGCGGCCGCATCACGACCCGGCGGCGGGGACGCCAACACAATGTCTTCAGTGTCACAGCCCGCACGGGAGCGGCAATCTGAAGCTCATTCGCGAACAGATTCTCACGCCGCAAAGCGGCCTGCGCGCGGTGACGTTCACCAACCGCGAGGGATTGGCCGACGGCAGCTACGCGAGCCGTTCGCGGCCCGGGTCGGGCGTCTGCGAGATCTGTCACACGAGCACGCTGCACTACCGTGGAGACGGCACGGGCAGTCCGCATTTCGACCTGCCATGCGTGAACTGCCACGAGCATGCGGCGGCATTCGCCACGCCGCCACCGCCGCCGACCTGGACTCCGACGGTGACCCGTACGTCGACCGCGACGCGGACCGCCACCGGCACGGCGACGCTGACGCCTACGCATCCCGCCACGGTCACCGAGACACCCACCGAGACTCCGACCCCGTCACCGACCGGACCGAGTCCAACGCCCTCGTTGACCCCGACGGGCCCGAGCCCCACCTGGACCGAGACGCGGCCCCCTACCGAGACGCCGACGCCCACGCCGACGGTGCCGACGCCGACGCCCACGCCGGTGGTGCTGCGCGCGGTGCGTGTCGCCGGCGCCCCCGCAGGGATCGACGATCCGGTGTGGGATTCGGTCGCGCCGCTGCGCCCGACGCTCAGCAACATGTCCGTCGGCTTGCTGTACGGGGACGGGCAGCTCAACATGAGCGGCACGTTCAATGGGATCGACGACTTCAACGACGGCGATCCCGCCGACCTCGAACTCCGCGCGGTACACGACGGGAGCAACCTCTACATTCTCGCGCAGTGGAGCGACCGGTCCTTCGACGTCGACCGGCGGCGCTGGCTGTACAACGGCCCGACCGATCCGCTCAAGCCGGGCGAAGCGGCCGCTGGCTGGACCTCGCAGCGCAACGACGACAAGATCGCGCTCGCTTTCGAGATCGATTCAGCCAGCAGCGAGTTCGGAACGTTTGCTGAGGCGGGCTGTGCGGCCTCTTGCCACAACGTCGGGGGCGAGCTGGACATGCGGCCGGCGGCCGGCGCGGTCGACATTTGGCATTGGAAAGCCTCGCGGTCCGAGCCGCTCGGTTACGTCGATGACCAGGTCAGCACCGCTGTCGGCGGCCGCAGCGACGACGCCGGCACGCGCATCGAGAACCGCAATGTGCCGGCGGGCGGGAACGACCGCTCCGGCCCAGCTTTCGAGTGGGACGGCACGCCGCAGACCTTCACGCGCTGGGACGGCGAGAAGGTCGCTTTGGATCCCGCGTACTTCATCCTCGATGCGCAGCGCACGGCGTTCACCGGTGACGCCACGGCGGGCGAGACGGTGTACGCGGTGCGTTGCGCGGCCTGCCACGGCAACAACGGTCAGGGCGGGCTGGGCCCAGCATTCAACACGCCGGAGGTGGCCCGGCGGTCGCGAGCCGAGCTCGACGAGCATAGCGGGGCACCCAGCCACATCGGTGCGGGGAGTTATAACGCACTGAGCGCGGCCGAGAAGACCGATCTGCTCGCGCGCATCCGCGGATTCGCCGGTGTGCCAGGGTATTACCTGACCCAGCCGAGCGGCAGCATCGCCGACATCCGCACGCAATCGAACGTGGAAGTCGAGCTGATCGAGAGCACGGAATCGGAGCAGTATCGACTGCTGATGATCCGCCCACTGCAGACGGGGAGCGGTGACGACGCGCAGTTTGTGCCGGGGGGTCAGTATCCGTTTGGCGTCGCGCTCATGGATAACGACGGCCGCAACCATGTCGGTTCGCGGCTGGAAACCCTGGTGATCGAACCGTAGGCGATATCGCGCGAATCGCCGGTTGCGTATCGCGTAACCGCCGAGGGCGTGTTGCGTGTCCCCCCTCGAACGGGCCTCCGATCAGCGGTAGGTCATCTATGCGAGGCTGGCGCGGGCGCCGCCAGCCTCGCATGCGACCCTCTCCGTTAAGGAATCTCCACCTCCAGGGCCTCCTGCAGACGGGCTCTGGCCGCGTCGATCGCCGAAAAGGTGAAGGACGGATTGTGGACGCCCTTGCTGCCGTCGCCCTCGATGAGGAAATAATTCCACCCCGCC
>JBBITY010000438.1:0-3210 GCA_037440565.1 Desulfurellales bacterium | reverse complement strand
CATGGTGAGGGCTGGCGGCAGGGATCGATGACAATGTCGTTGGAGACTGCGTGGCAACTCCTGGGCGCCATGCTGTGCGGGGCGCTGGTCGGGATGGAGCGGGAATTTGTCGGAGCGCGCCGGCCCCATCCGCCTTTTGCCGGAGTGCGGACGATGACGCTGATCGCCTTGTTGGGGGCGCTCTCCACGCAATTGGGCGCACACCTTGGCTGGTGGCTGCCCGCGATGGCTTTCAGCGGTCTGATCCTCTTGGTGGGCATCTCCCACTTCAGGTCTCGGGCTGAAGATCCCGGCCTCACCACGGAAGTCGTGGGCCTGCTGAGCTTTCTGATCGGAGTGACGATGGCACAGGGAGCTGCGCGGCTGGCGGTGGCGGTCACCATCGTGATCACGGCGCTGTTGTCGATCAAGACGCCCTTGCACGAATTCGCGCGCCGCCTCACCGAGGCGGATGTCAACGCGACGCTCAAGTTTGCCATCGTCAGCTTGGTCATCCTACCTCTCCTACCGAATCAAGGCTTCGGCCCGCACCAGGTGCTGAACCCGTATCAGATCTGGTGGATGGTGGTGCTGATCTCCGGGATCAGCTTTCTCGGGTACATCCTCATCCAGTTCGCGGGTCCAACGCGCGGGTTGGTAATCACCGGACTGCTCGGCGGGCTCGTGTCGAGCACCGCGGTTACCTTCAGCGCGGCGCAGCGCAGCCGGACCAGTCCAGGCCTCAGCCTGCCGCTTGCGCTGTCGGTGCTGACTGCGTCGACAGTCCTGTTCCCCCGCATTCTGATTGTCGTCGCCGTCATCAATCCCGCTCTGCTGCGCACGCTGGCCCTGCCGCTGTGCGGTATGGCCGCCGTCGGCGCGGGTGCCTGCGCCTTGTTGAGGCGACAGGCCACGTCGGTGCCGTTGGCCGCAACCGGCGTTGAACTCACCAACCCGTTCTTATTGCGCGAGGCCGTCCGTTTTGGGGCGCTGTTTTCCTTGGTGCTGGTGGCAGCAGAGCTGGCCCAAGAACGGTTCGGGGCGCTGGGCCTCTATCTGGCGGGAATGATTGCCGGGTTCGCCGATCTGGATGCGATCACGCTGTCGATGGCGCGCATGAGCGCGGATGGGACGGCGCCCCTGGTGGCGGCGCGTACCATCGTAGTCGCCAGTGTCGCCAACACGGCCGTCAAGGCAGGATTTCTGTGGGCGTTCGGTGGGCGCGCAACGGCCCGCCCCGCGACACCGGGGTTCATCGCCGTGCTGCTGAGCGGCGTACTCGCCCTGTTCGCGATGGCCTGACCGGCCGCCGGCGGCCCGCCGCGCGGCCGCACCGAGCCGGCCACAACGGCGGGCCCTGCAAGGCTCGGAGCTTGTAAAAAAACCGTCGGAGTAGCGCAATGCTCCACGTCTCAGGAATGGTGCTGGCACAACGCCGCTCCGCTCTTGAGGGCGGGAGCACGCCTCCCGCCCTTCCCTCGGTGTTACGGCCTGTCCGCGCCGGGAGTTCTTTACGAGCTTTCAGTCTCTCCCCGGCGGGGCGAGTCGCCCCCGCGTCCAGAGCAGCAACGCCGGCGGAAGCAGGAAGGCGATCCAACCGAGCGAACCCGTTGTTCCCGCCGTCGCCGTTACACTACACCCGCCGTCGACCGGTCTTTTCGGCGGCGTTGCCGTCCGCGTACGCGTCGGGAAGAACGTGGGCGTCTCGGTGGCTTCGATGCCGCGTGTGTTGGTGATCGTACGCGTTGCGCTTGGGGTAGCCGTGGCCGTCGCGGTTCCGGTCGCCGTGGCGGTCGCGCTGGCGGGCGGAGTCTGCGTCACCGTTGCCGTTGCCGTGCTGGTGCTAATGGCCGTGTGCGTTCGCGTCGGCGTCGCGCTTGGCGGCAGGGGCGTGATAGTAGAAGACGGCGACGCGCTCGGCGTCGGCGTTTCCGTCTCCGTGGGAGAACTGGTCGCTGTTTCGGTGGCCGCTGGGCCTTCGGCCACGAACATGCGCTCGGCGGCGGCGCGGATGGAATCCTCATCGCGATCGAGGAAGACTTCCGCTCGGAGGACGTGCTCGCCCGGAACGACGCCGCTCACGGTGCCCGCGAACACACCAAGCGCGGTTGTGCCGCCCGGAATTCCGTATAGGATGCCGTCGAGGAAGACATCGAGCGTCTCCGGATCGGCGTCGTCCGGCAGCTTGATCCTGACCCCGACATCGCCCGCCGGCACGACCTGCCCGTCGAATGACGGCTGCAAGAAAAAGAAAGATGGATCGCTGATCGGCGTCGCGGTCGGGGTCGCCTCAGGCGTTCCGGTCGCAGTTGGCTCAGCGGTGCTCGTCGCGCTCGGGGCCGGAGTGCTGGTCGGCACTCCAGGAGTATGAGTCGGCGATGGCGTGAACGTGAATGTCGCCGTCGGGGTGGTGGAAGCGGTCGCTGTTACGGTGGGCGTCGCCGCCTCAGCCACGAACATGCGCTCGGCGGCGGCTCGGATCGGATCGTCATCGCGATCGAGCTCGACTTCGGCCCGCAAGAGGTGGGCACCCGGAGCGACGCCGCTCACGGTGCCCGCGAACACGCCAAGCGCGGTTGTGCCGCCCGGAATTCCGTATAGGATGCCGTCGAGGAAGACATCGAGCGTCTCCGGATCGGCGTCGTCCGGCAGCTTGATCCTGACCCCGACATCGCCCGCCGGCACGACCTGCCCGTCGAATGACGGCTGCAGGAAGAAGAAAGATGGATCGCTGATCGGCGTTGCAGTTGCCGTCGGCGATGCCGTCTCCGTGACGGTGGCAGTGGGCGTCTCGCTCGGCGTGCCCGTGGGAGCCGGGGTCTCAGTCTCCGTCGGAGCTACGGTATCGGTCGGAGGCGGAGTCGGTGTCTCGGTTCCAACAACGGTCGGCGTATTCGTCGGCAAGGGGGTCGCAGTCTCCACCACCGTCGCCGTCTCCGTTGGAAGTACGGTATCCGTCGGCGAAGCCGTGTGTGTCTCTGTCGGAGCGACCGTCGGCGTGTCGGATGCGGTTTGCGTCGCAGAGGGGGTCTCGGTTTCCGTCGCGGTGGCAGCCACCGTGGCCGTGTCCGTCGGGACTGGCGTGGTAGTCGCCACGGCTGTTTCCGTGGGTACCGGGGTGAGTGTGTCTGCGGGTGTCGCGGAGGCAGTGGTGGTTGCGGTTGCTGTTTCGGTGGAGGTCCCCGTCGCGGTGGCTGTTGTCGTGCCGGTTGGGGTGACGGTCGCGGTGGC
>JBBITY010000437.1:0-3217 GCA_037440565.1 Desulfurellales bacterium | reverse complement strand
CCGCATCAACGCCGAGGCACGCGCCATGGCCCGGCTCGGCGACCATCCGCACGTCGTCACCGTCTTCGACGTGGGGGACGACGACGGACAGCCGTACATCGTCAGCCAGTACATGGCGGGCGGCTCTGTCGAGGACCTCTTGGCCGCAAAGGGTTCAAGGGCTCAAGGGGCCGAGGGTTCAAGGGGGAAGGAGCGACCCGAAGCCGCTGTCGCTTCGAATCCCCGCGCCCTGCCCCTACCTCAAGCGCTTCGCCTTTCCGATGAGATTTGCCGCGCGCTCGAACACGCCCACGGCCGCGGCGTCATCCACCGCGACCTCAAGCCGGGCAACGTGTGGCTCACCGAGGACGGCGTGGCCAAGCTCGGCGACTTCGGTCTCGCGCTGGCGCTCGACCGCTCGCGCCTCACCATGGAAGGCATGATGGTCGGGACCGTCGCCTACATGCCGCCGGAGCAAGCCCTCGGGCGGGCGCCGGATGCGCGCAGTGATCTCTACGCGCTCGGCGCGATGCTCTACGAGATGGTGACCGGCCGTCCCCCTTTTCTCGGCGACGACGCCGTGGCCGTGATCTCGCAGCACATCAACACACCACCCGTCGCGCCGTCCTGGCACAACGGCGATGTCCCGCGCACCCTCGAAGCGCTCATCCTGCGCCTGCTGGCGAAGACACCCGAAGACCGTCCCGAAAGCGCCGCCGTCGTGCGGCAGGCATTGGCGGGCATCGCGTCGACGAAGCCGTCAAGCGGCGAGCGCGCCGTCCTCGACGACGCCAACCCGCTGGACCGCCTGGCGACCGGCGTCTTCGTCGGGCGCGAGCGCGAGATGGACGAGCTGCGCGCGGGCCTTGAGGACTCGCTTTCCGGACGCGGCCGGCTGCTCATGTTGGTCGGCGAGCCGGGCATCGGCAAGACGCGCACGGCGGAGGAGCTGACGACCTACGCGCGCCTGCGCCGCGCCCAAGTTTTGTGGGGACGCTGCTACGAGGGCGAGGGTGCGCCCGCGTACTGGCCGTGGGTGCAGGCGATCCGCGCGTACGTTCACGACCGCGACCCCAGGGCACTGATGTCGGAGATGGGCTCCGCCGCCGCAGACATCGCGCAGGTGGTCTCGGAGGTGCGCGAGCGGCTGCCCGGTCTCCCCGCACCGCCCGTCGTCGATCCCGAACAGGCGCGCTTTCGCCTCTTCGACGGCGTCACCACATTCCTCAGGAACGCGGCGAAGGCGCAGCCGCTGGTGCTGGTCCTCGATGACCTGCACTGGGCCGACAAGCCCTCGCTCTTGCTGCTGCAGTTTCTTGCCCGGGAACTGCGCAACGCGCGGCTGCTCGTCCTCGGCACCTACCGCGACGTCGACCTGCGTCGCCAACATCCGCTCTCCCAGACGCTCGGCGAGCTGACGCGGGAACAGCTCTCCGACCGCATTCTGTTGCGCGGCCTCATGCAACACGATGTCGCTCGTTTCATCGAAATCACTGCCGGCCTGAAGCCGCCCGAAGCATTGGTCAGCGCGGTATATAAAGAGACCGAAGGGAATCCGTTCTTCGTCAATGAGGTCGTCCGCCTGCTCGTGGCCGACGGCCGCCTCGAACATCCCGAGAAGGTGAAGTCGTGGAGCGTGAGCATCCCGCAGGGCGTGCGCGAGGTGGTGGGCCGCCGTCTCGATCATCTATCAGCGGAGTGCAATCGGGTGCTCACCATCGCCTCGGTCATCGGCCGGGAATTCGGCTTGGACGCGCTCTCCCGCGTGAGCGGCCTCGCCGAGGACCGCCACCTGGACGTCCTGGAGGAGGCGGTGGCCGCGCGGGTGATCGGCGAGGTGCCGCGCGCGCCGGGCCGGTACAGCTTCGCGCATGCGCTCATTCGGGAAACGCTCTACGAGGAGCTCTCGACAACGCGCCGGGTACGACTGCATCAGCAGGTCGGAGAGGTGCTGGAGAATTTGTACGGCACCCACCCGGATCCCCACCTGGCCGAGCTGGCCTATCATTTCTGCGAGGCTGCGCAGGGCGGCGACGTGCAGAAGGCGGTCGCCTACGCCGTCCGCGCGGGAGAGCGGGCCGCCGCCCTCATGGCGCACGAGGAAGCGGCGCGGCATTACGAGCTGGCGCTGCAGGCCCTGGAGCTGCAGGAGCCACGCGACGACCAGCGGCGCTGCGAGCTGTTGCTGGCCCAGGTGGATGCCCTGTGGCGTGCGGGCGAATACGAGCGGGCCAAGGAAACCGCACTGCAGGCCGCCGGGGTCGCGCGCACGCTCGGCACCGGCGAGTGGCTTGCCCGTGCGGCACTGGGATACGGAGGGCGGCTGCTGGCCTTCGCTGCAGTGGTGCGGGATGACAGGCTCGTCGGCCTTCTCGAAGAGGGGCTCGCCACTCTCGGGGAACGAGACAGTACGCTCCGCGCCGCTATCCTGGCGCGCTTGGCCGAGGAGATCACGTTCTCCGATCCGTACGAACGCCGCGAAACCCTGTGCAGGGACGCGGTGGAAATGGCTCGGCGGATCGGCGATCCCGCGGCGCTCGCCGCCGTGCTCAGAAGCGCCCATTGGGCGCTGTGGGTGCCCGAGAACCTCGACGAGCGCCTCGAATTCTCCAGCGAGATTCAGGGGCTCGCACAGAGAAGCGGCGACCGCGTGATGCTGCTCGAAGGTCACGGCCTCCGGATGTGGGATTTCTTGGAACTGGGAGATGTGGTGGGAGCGCAGCGGGAGCTTACCGAGAGCACACGCCTGACGGAGGAGACGCGTCTGCCCTACCACCACTGGGCAATAGCCATGAGCCGCGTCCTCCTGGCCTTTGCGCAAGGGCGGCTGCTGGAGGTCGAACCATTGGTGCAGCAGGCTTTGCAGATGGGGCAGGAGGCGCAGAATCAAAACGCGGCGCTCGTTTCCGGCCTGCAGACAGCCGTGCTGCTGCGCGAGCAGGGGCGGGTGCAAGAATCGGAGCCGCTCCTCGCTGCCGCTTTGGCCATGTACCCTTTGATCGCCATCAACCTCCACTGTGCACAGGCGCTCACTTACTGCGACGGGGGCCGTCTTTCGGAAGCCCGGGATGAGTTCGAGCACCTGGCAGAAGGTGACTTCGCCGACCTGCCCAGCAACGTCGCCTGGCTGTTCAGCGTCGCGTACCTCGCGGAGGTCTGCGCCATCCTCGGCGATGTCCGCCGGGCGCAGAAGCTGTACGGCCTGCGCGATCTCCCCAAACCCGACGCGCTCGCCCAG
>JBBITY010000436.1:0-3228 GCA_037440565.1 Desulfurellales bacterium | reverse complement strand
TTCGAGGAGTTCACGCCCATTCCACAAGAAGCTCCCAACCTCGCCATCGACAAGGCGTTCCTCGGATTCTGCCAGCCCGGCAGCAGCGCTCAGTTCACGCTGGCCGTGACGAACGTCGGCAACGCCCCCACCGGCGGCGACATCCATATCACGGATACTTTGCCACCCGGTCTGATCTTCGTGTCCGCCGTCGGGACGGGTTGGGATTGCAGCGCGTCAGGTCCGCCAAGCACGGTGGACTGCACTTACGATGGATTGACCAATCCGCTGAATCCCGGCGACCCGGCCCTGATGATCGTCGTCACGGTAAACGTCATCATCGGCGCGCCGCCGCTCTTCTCAAACACCGCCATGGTACAGACCTCCGGTGACCTCGACCCGTCGAATGACACCGACACCGACGTCTGCCGTCAGCGCGGGTTCACCCCGATGCCGGCCCTCTCGGGAGGTGGCCTTGCGCTGGCGCTCCTCACGCTCCTCGGCGTCGCGTTCCTGGCCTTGCGCCGCCGTTTGAGTTGAGCGCTTGTGCGGAAATACCTTGGGGGTGGAGCGCTGCTCCCGCCCCGTAGGGGTAGGAAACCGGTTTGAAACCGCCCTACCGCATTTCGGCCGCCACCGTCCTTGAGGGGTGGAGCGTTGCCCCACCCCAACGGATTTTTCACAAGCCTCAAGGTCAGGACAATGCCTGCTGGTGCGCGGCGGGGGGCAACCACCGGACATCCCCGCCGGTACCAGTGCTCATCTTGTATGGTGGTGTCCCGCGCGGCATCCGCTCGTAGGCCCGTGCCCCTTGTCGGCACAGCACGGTTGGACTAATGATACTCGTAAGTGTTGCTGCCAAGACCTTCGCCCGCGACCGGGTTGCGTTCGCGATCCGCCGACCCATGCGCTCCGATCCGTGAGTCCCTGCGCTATCTCCCCGGGCGGCCTCTGCCGCCGCATCGATATGTCCCCGGCCGCCACCCGCGTCCGGTTCGCGATCGCAGCTCGTACCGCAAGGCCCAGCGCCAGTGGCATGCCGCATGGGAACCGGCCGCGTGGCGGAAGCTGGAGGATTGGCTGTGGGGCGTGGACCTCTTCAACGCCTTCTTTTTTTGGGAAGCACATGAGGCCTGGGAGCGTCTCTGGGTTGCGCAGCCCAAGGACAGTCTCCCAGCAATGGTATTGCAGGGGCTGATTCAGATCGCGGCCGCGTTGCTGAAGGTCCGTGCCGGCTCGGTGGCCTCCGCCACCACACTGTCGCATGCGGGCTTGGACAAGATCGATCGCGTCGCCGGGGCTGTCCCCTCGCTGTTCGGTTTGAACCTCGGCGAAACTGTCGCCAATTTTCGTTTCTATTTCCGTCCGCTCTCGGAGCGGACCCTACCGCGGCTCGATGCATCCGTGCCGCTGCTGCTGCTGTCGGGCGAGGCGGAGGCCTGAGGACCCGCGATGTGTTTCCGTTTCGCGACCGAAGGCTCACCAGCCTTGACCAAGCTGCCGGCGCGCGCCAGCGCTGCAAGTGGGCAGGTCGGTGGGAGGAGTATTGATGCCCAAGATCATGCTGATCAATGTGACCCACGCGGAGGAAAGCCGCGTCGGGATCCTCAACGACCACGTCCTCGAAGCGTTTGAAATCGAATCGCTCAGTCGGGAGCACCTCAAAGGCAACATCTACAAAGGCGTCGTGCACCGGATTCACCCGGCGCTCGAAGCCGCGTTTGTCGACATCGGGGCGGAGCGCGACGCGTTTCTGCCGCTGGACGAAATCTGCTTCCGCAACTTGCCCAGGCCGGAGTCTGACAACGGGCAGGCGGAAGCCGCGGAGAACGGCCGGCACCGGCGGCGGATTCGCGATCTCCTGCGCCCGGGCGAGGAGATCCTGGTCCAGATCGCCAAGGAACAGTTCGCCAACAAGCCCCCCACCCTGACCACGTTCTACTCTTTGCCGGGCCGGTATTTGGTGCTGCTGCCGGGTTCTGATGAAACTGGTATTTCGCGCCGGATCGAGGGGGAAGACCGCATCCGGCTGCGCAAGCTCATCGCCGAACTACAGCCGCCGGAGGGGTTCGGGGTGATCGTCCGCACCGCCGCCAACCTCGATCAGGACACCGCCGAGCTGTCGCGCGACTTCCACTACCTGCAGCGCCTGTGGGAAAACGTCCTGCAGGTGGCGCGCAGCAAGCGGGCGCCGGCCCTGGTCTACCGGGAGCACGACATCGTGCTGCGCACGATCCGCGACTTTTACGCACCCGACATCGACGAGATCTACATCGACAATGAGGAAGTGTACCAGCGTGCCCGCGACTTTTTGCGCGACGTGATGCCCGGCAAGGAGCGCGTCCTGCATCTGTACCAGGGCGAGCAGCCGATTTTCTCGGCGTTCGACGTCGAGTCGCAGTTCGAGTCCATCTTCAAGCGCCGCGTGCCCTTGCGTTCGGGGGGCAGCATCGTCATCGACACCACGGAGGCGCTGACGGCCATCGACGTGAATTCCGGCGGTTCGGTCCGCGGACACAATCCGGAAGAGACCGCCTTCCGGACCAACCAAGAGGCGGCGGCAGAGATCGCCCGCCAACTGCGCCTGCGCGATATCGGCGGGCTGATCGTCATTGACTTCATCGACATGCGCGACACCGGGCACATCCACGAAATCGAGCGGGCCATGCGCGAGGCAATGCGCGAGGATCGCGCCCGCCATGAAGTCGGGCGCATCTCCCGCTTCGGCCTCATGGAGATCTCGCGCCAGCGCCTGCGGCCCGCCGCGATGGCGACCACGTACACCAGTTGCCCGATGTGCGAGGGCCACGGCGCCGTCCGCACCACCGAGTCGGCGGCCCTGGTTGCACTGCGCAAGATTCACAACCGCGTGGCGCTCGGCGACGTGTCTTCCGTGCGCGTCTCCCTGCCCAGCGGCGTCGCGGTGTACCTACTCAATCAGAAGCGCGACGAGCTGGCTCGCCTCGAACAGCGCTACCAGACGCGCATCCAAGTCAACCTGAGCGACCAGCTCATGCCGCACCAGGTGGAGATCGACGTCCGCGAACGGCGGCACGCGGAAAGAGCCCCGGCGTTAGTCCCGCCCGGTGCGGTTGCACCCATGGAGGCGGAGACGCCGGCAGAGACCGCCAGTGGCGAGGAAGCGGCATCCTCCGAACTCGCCGCGGAGGACTCAGGCAAGAAGCGCCGCCGCCGGCGCGGCCGCCGCCGCGGCGCTGGCAAGCGCGCCGCGGCCGCCATCGGCGAGGC
>JBBITY010000435.1:254-3235 GCA_037440565.1 Desulfurellales bacterium | reverse complement strand
CGACGGCTTCTTTGGCTGGCCCGAGCAGGCCCCGTTCGACGCCATCATGGTCACGGAGGCGGCGCCGCGCGTCCCGGAGCCACTCATCGCACAACTGCGCGAGGGCGGTCGAATCGTGATTCCGCTCGAACGCGACGGAAGTCAGCAATTGACCGTCGGCGTCAAACGCGACGGGCGGCTCGACCTCCGGCCGCACGGGGCGGTGCTGTTCGTCCCTCTGGTCGGCGCCATCGAGCAGCCAACTGCGCCGGGCCCGACAGCGCCACGAGCCACCAGCGATGCACGGTGAGCGATGCGTCGGGCTCTTTGCATGGCTCATCGCGGCTTTTCCCGCTCGACGCGGTACACGAGTTCCCCGGGTTTCACCCAGCCCCAGCGCTCGCGGACGAGCTTTTCGAGGTACGCGTCGTCGTGCTCCAGACGGGACAAGTGCTCGCGTACGCGCTGGTTCTCCTGCTGGAGACGGAAGGCGACGGTTTCCGCGTGCGCTTGCTGGCGCCGCAGACTCTGCCAGCGCACCACGCCGCGGCTGCCGAACACGGCAAACAAGGCACACACCGCGAGCCCGGCAAATCCGGCCAGGATCACCCCTTTGTATTTCTTCGGCAGGGACGGTAGATAGCCCATCCAGCTCGCTCGCGCCGCGCATCGTACCGAAGGGCGGCCAGCGAGGCAATGAAGAGGAGGCAGTCCCTGCGTATTCAGCGAGTCATCGCGCGCGAGGTGCTCGACTCGCGCGGCAACCCCACGGTCGAGGTCGACGTGCACTTGCGCAATGGCGCGTGGGGCCGCGCTGCAGTCCCGTCCGGTGCGTCGACGGGGGAACACGAAGCGCTGGAGCTGCGGGATGGCCAGAAGCGCTATCATGGCAAGGGCGTGCGCAAGGCAGTCGGCCACGTCAATACCGTGATCGGCCCCAAGCTGCGCGGGCGCGACGCGCGCCAGCAAGAAGCCATCGACCGATTCATGATCGATCTCGACGGCACGCCCAACAAGCGGCGGCTCGGTGCCAATGCCACGCTCGGCGTTTCCCTGGCGGTGGCCAAGGCCGCGGCGGCGGCCGTCGGCGAGCCCCTCTTCCGCTACCTCGGGGGACGCCAGGCGGTCACGGTGCCCGTGCCGATGCTGAACATTCTCAACGGGGGCGCGCACACGGACAGCTCCGTCGACCTCCAAGAGTTCATGATCGTGCCGGTCGGCGCGCCGCGCTTTGCCGAAGCGCTACGCATGGGGGCGGAGGTTTTTCATGCCCTTCAACAGGTGCTGGCGGCGCGCGGGTACCAAACGGCGGTCGGCGACGAAGGCGGTTTCGCGCCGCAGCTCCGCTCCAATCAAGAAGCGATCGAGGTGATCCTCGAAGCCATCGAGCGCGCCGGGTACAAGCCGGGACGCCAAATCGCTCTCGCGCTCGATCCAGCGTCGAGCGAGTTCTGGGAAGACGGCCTGTACGTCTTCCGCAGGTCAGACGGCTCACGCCGCTCCAGCACCGCGATGGCCGACTTTTACGCTGATTGGGTTGCGCGCTACCCGATCATTTCCATCGAAGACGGCCTGGCTGAAAACGACTGGGACGGCTGGCGGAATCTAACGCAGCGGTTGGGCCGGAAGGTGCAGCTCGTCGGTGACGATCTTTTCGTCACCAATAGCGCGCGGCTGCGCCGCGGCATCGACAGTGGGGTAGCCAACTCCATTCTTGTCAAGCTCAACCAGATCGGCACGCTGACCGAAACGCTCGAAACGATCGCCTTGGCGAAGCAGGCGGGCTACACCACCGTCATCTCGCACCGCTCCGGTGAAACCGAGGACACCACCATCGCCGACTTGGCGGTGGCGGTCAACGCGGGACAGATTAAGACCGGCAGCCCCTGCCGCGGCGAGCGCACCGCCAAGTACAACCAGTTGTTGCGAATTGAGGAGATGCTCGGCAAGCGCGGACAGTATCCCGGGCGCGCCGCTTTCAGACGCAGCCGCTGATTTCCTCACGAGGGCCAGTTCCTCGATCTTCGCTCCTCGCGACTCGCCCCCTTTCCCCTCCTGCGCACTGGTTCGAGCGGGTCGACGAAATACGTGTGCACCCCCTGTACGCCTAGAATTTATCCGGCTCTAAGGCCGCAGCGAGTTCTTCCTCATCCGGTAGACCGCCCCCTTCCTTCTTTTCCTCGCGGCGGGCCAACCTCTTGCGCATCTTCTCTTCCTGCTTCAGCTTGCGAGCCATTTCCTTGCGGCGCTTCTGGTCGCGCTTGAAGGTCTTTCCTCCGGCCATGGCATGACTCCTTTCACTGCGCGTCGAGAGACGAAACCGTACCAAACTCCCCCGGCTCCCGCAATTCTCACGCTCGAGCGGCGCGCCCACGTTTCCGGACCCCGAGGCGCCCCCGAACGAGTCCGGCAATGCCACTGTCCTCAAGGAACCCCGCGCGCACCGTCGCGCCATCGCGTGACGCGGCCTCGCACGGCAAGCGGCACGGTGTCGCGTGCCTGAAGGCTCCCGATCTGCGCGGCAGCGGTCAGCACCTCTCCATCGAGTGCCCAGAGATCGGCGCCGGACCCGCGCAGCCAGAGGTGCACCTGGTCGGACGCCCTGCGAACGCTGAGACGCATCTCCCGGCCGCCGTCGCGCACCCGGGCACGCAGCCATTCTTCGCGGCCGTCGAGCACCTGCCAATCACCTGGCGTCACGGCGGCCGCCAGCACTTCGCCCCGGCGGCCGCGCAAAACCACAGCCAACGCATCCTTGTGGAAATCGAATCCTGGGACTGGCAGTCGGACGCTTGCCCGCAAACGCACTCGCCCCGAGCCGTCCATCCCGGCAGTTGTCAGCACGCGGTGCAACTGCAACACGACTCCGTTACCACGTTCCAAGGCGCCTCGGTCGACCCCACGCCCCACGGGCCGAGGCTGCCCGTCGAGGTCTACTGGCGGGCTGCCCAACGGATCGCCGCTGTCCAGGGCCGCACTGTTGGCGGACGGCCGGCAAGTTC
>JBBITY010000435.1:0-225 GCA_037440565.1 Desulfurellales bacterium | reverse complement strand
TGGACGCCCCCTGCCCGCTGGCCCGCTGCCACGCGCCGCGGTTGATGTCGTCACCCGAAAAGCGTGTCTCCCGCCCGTCGCGGTCGATCCGAACGATCAGCCGATCCTTCAACTGGGGGCGGTGGAGGAGGTTGTGATGCTCGACGAGCCTCACGCCAGCGGCGTAGCTGATCGCCTTGCCCGGCCCGCTGATGATGCTGTTGCGGATCGTGACCGTCTGACCGC
>JBBITY010000434.1:2629-3239 GCA_037440565.1 Desulfurellales bacterium | reverse complement strand
GCGCGGATGAATGACTCAATGCGTCGACTCGACGGGATGGCACGCTCGAGCGCGAGGAGCACGCGTTGAACCCGCTCGGCCCGCGCGGCGCTCAGCTGCTCGCAGCGCCCGAGAAACCGGAACGGAAACGACAGCACGTCGCGCATCCGGTTTCGAAGAAACGGGCTCGCGGCGTAGCGCGGATGCAGATACCGCGCGTAGTCGATCGCGCCGCGCACGGCGAGCCCCACCTCCTGCCACACCGTATCGTGCTGCGGCGCCTGTTCGAGCCAGCGGATGTCGCCCGGCGCCCCGGCCAGCGACTCCATGCCGTCGATCTCCTTGAACGGCAGGTTGAACAGGAGCCGCACCGTGTGACCCCGCGCGGCCAGCTCCCGCACCATGGAATCGAAGTAACGCAGGTAGCCCGGGAACGCCATCAAGAAGAGCACGTTCAGGCGTCGACGGGCGAATGCAGGGTGCACGCCGGCCATCAACGCAAACCCGCCGCCTGGCGAACGAACAGACCGTACCACGAGGGACTCTGCCGTCCCTTGAGCTCACGCTCGTACCGCGCCGAGAGGACGAGCCCGCGCGAGGCCAACAGAGCCGGCACTTGGTCGGTGAGCGT
>JBBITY010000434.1:1139-2619 GCA_037440565.1 Desulfurellales bacterium | reverse complement strand
CCCGTGAACGAGCGCCTCGCCCTGGTTGGAGAGCGTGCGGTCGATCTCGACGAGCGCGGTCCTCAGGGACGGGTCCGCGAGGACGTCGCCGAAGCCCTGCAGCACCTGCAGCTCTCCGCCGTCGACGTCGAGCTTGACGTGACTCGGCGCCGGCAGGTCGAACAGCCTCAGTAGGTCATCCACTCTGAACGCGAACGAGGGCTGGCGATATCGCTTGTGTGACCTTGGCTCGACGTTCTCCCAGGCCGTCAATTCGTGACGACTCTGACCGACATGCACGCTGTGGTACGCAAAGGCCGCCAGGCGCGTGCTCGACGCGAGGGGCATCGGCACCGGGATGATCGTCTCGTCGAAGTCGTTGAGGACGATGTTGTCGCAGAGACGGGCAAAGGAGGCATAGCCGGGCTCGAAGGCGAAGACGCGGCCGCCCGGGACGGCCCTCGTCGCCGCGATGAGCGAGAAGGACCCGACGTTGGCACCGATGTCGAAGACGACGTCTCCTGGCTTGACGTGGTCCTCGATCCACTTGACGGTCCACGGCTCGCGGGCGCAGGCGCGTGCGCGCCGCTTGCGCTCGAGGTCGGTCGTGGCGTAGAGCTTGAGCGCCGCGCCGGGATAGTCGAGCGACACGATCCGCACCGTGCCGTCAGGCAGCGCGTCGGCACCGGAGAAGCCCCGCCGGTCCAGCTTCCCTGCCGGGGACGCCACCGCAGTCCTACCTCCGAGACGCGACCGCCACCCCTGCAAGAACGTTCTTGGAGTCTTGCCCATGCACTATCCGCGTCCGCGTCGCTTCATCGCCGCCCTGGTCTCACAGCAGGCACCACCAGATCACGCGGAGCACGCAGGAACATTCAACCACATTACGGATTCCAGCGCATTCCCTGGCAGCATCACAAGATGGTGCAGATGAAGCGGCCCGCAGCGGTGCCCTGCGCGAGGAACCTTGCGGCTCTGAAGCAACGGGAAGACCCCGATCGGCTCTCTAGAGCCACCATCTCTCGCGGACCTTCAGCAAGGTCCCACAACAGCGCGAGGGTAGATCACAGTGCTCTCAGGACAGCCGGTTCAGTCCTGCCTCACTACGGCTGGTCCTGGCAGCTGGGCGGCCCGGCTCCACCTTCACCCATTACCTCACCCTCAGCCAATCGAATCGCAGGCGGAGAGAGTCGACTCGCAATAGTCGCCGCAGCAGCCCGACCAGCGTGATCACCGGCAGAAACGTCAGGGCCACGGACACCCGCGTCATCACCGCGTCGAGTGCCTCGGCGACCCGCATCCAAGCCGCTCAACCGGCGGCAGCACGCGCAGCGCAAGCAGGCCGGCCGGCAGGAACATCGCCGCTGGCCGCCCAGAGTCGGCGCGACCGCACGGCCCCGCCAGCGGGCGATCGCCCCCCAGGAGCGCGAAGCCCCCGCCAGCACCAGCCAGGACCTGCGCAGCGCCGCCGGGCTCTGCGGGTCCACCTCCTTCGGCCGCG
>JBBITY010000434.1:0-1111 GCA_037440565.1 Desulfurellales bacterium | reverse complement strand
CGTTCCGCCGGCCTGCTTCTTCCTCGAGCGGCGGCTG
Source organism: Desulfurellales bacterium (assembly GCA_037440565.1). Taxonomy (GTDB): domain Bacteria; phylum Desulfobacterota; class Binatia; order HRBIN30; family CADEER01; genus JBBITY01. Next base: position 1,074 of record JBBITY010000434.1, on the reverse strand, counting down.
CTAGCCGTGCTTGCACGGCCAGCAAGTGTACGAATCGGTCACAGACGGATCACGCGGCAAATTGAGCCTCCGCGATGCGGATATCGATCGCGCGGTCGAGTGCGGCAAAGGCGGTACGCAGGGGCGGCGGCGCCTGGGCAACCGCACTCAGGTCGAGGGCCTGCAGTCCGGGGCGGATGACGCGAGCGTGGAGCTTGGTCAGGAAAAGCGCCACGCACCGGCTACAGGGCGTCAAGACGTACCGTTTACTGACCGTCGAGCCGGGGGCCAGGCCCCAGTCGTGCGCGAGGCATTCGGTCTCGAGGACGCGGCGGTTGATGTGGTCGCCCAGGGTTCGGAGGTAGCTCAAGTTGGACAGCCGCCTTCCGACGCCGAAGTCGTGGGTGTCGTTGAAGGTGATCTCGGTGCGCAGCGCGCGCTCCTGCTTGAAGTACTGCTTGATGTGGCAGCGCTTATAGGCGATGTGGAGACTCGGATTGACGCCCGCGGTGATGACGCGGGTGGTGAAGGGGCCCGGCGTGGCGCGCGTGATCTTGCGGGGAAACAGCAGTTCGGACCTGATCGGGCCGACCCAAATCGAGTTGGTCGCGGATGACGCCTTCGAGGAATTCTCGGCCGCGGAGCGGGCGCCGCAAGACCTGTGTGCGACTGACCTCCAGATGGAGCAACGAGAGCTGATACTCAAACCCCGCGCGCCGGTGGGCGGGGGTCAGGTGCAGAGACAGGCACGCCTGCCACCATCGGAAGCAAACCTCGATGCCGGCCGCACTCAGCCGGTCGCAGATCGTCTGGAGGATCTCGGGCTGCGCGCACTGCAGAAAGCCGTTGTCGAGCGCAGTGAAGGGCACACGGCGGCGCTGGAGCTGCCGCTTGGCCCACTCGTGGCCATTGAAGCAGATCTTGATAGCGTAGGGCGCGTGGCCGTAGGTTTTGATGAAGGCTGGTCCCCTTGCGCTCCCCTTTGCGAAATTCGACCCAGGGCATCCCGTCAACCTGAAGCACTTCACCTACTGCCGGGCCTGGCCATGACGTCGGTGGCGTTCCACGACCTGTTCGAGGGACCCCCACGCGGGC
>JBBITY010000433.1:0-3239 GCA_037440565.1 Desulfurellales bacterium | reverse complement strand
GCCTGCTCGACACCAGCACGACGACCGCCGGGTACCAGCTCGACGACATCATGGCCGGGAAGTACGGGCCCGCCGGCGGGGCGCTGATGAACTTCCGCACCTACCCGCGTATTCCGTTCTATGAGCAGGTCCACGACAGCGAGCCCTTCCATACCGAGACCGGTCGCCTGCACGCTTACGCCGACACTCCCGAGGCGATCGAGTACGGCGAAAACTTCATCGTCCACCGCGAGGGCCCCGAAGCCACGCCCTACCTGCCCAACGTCATCGTCAGCGCCAATCCGTTCATTCGCCCCGACGACTACGGCATCCCGCCCACCGCGGAGCACTGGGACGAGCGCACCGTGCGCAACATCAAGATGCCCTGGCGCGAGGTGAAAAAGACGAAGAACTTCCTCTGGGAAAAGGGCTTTCACTTCTACTGCCTGACGCCAAAGACGCGCCACCGCGTGCACAGCAGCTGGTCGAACGTCGACTGGCACATGCTCTATGACTCGAACTTCGGCGATCCGTACCGCCTCGACAAGCGCGCGCCGAGCGTTGGCGAGCACCAGTTGCACATGAACCCCCAGGCGGCGCGCGACCTCGGCATCAACGACGGCGACTACGTCTACGTCGACGCGAATCCCGCCGACCGCCCGTACCTTGGCGCCAGCCCCGACGATCCGTTCTACCGCGTCTCGCGCTGCATGCTGCGGGTGAAGTACAACCACGCATATCCGTACAACTGCGTGATGATGAAGCACGCGCCCTTCATCGCCACCGAGAAAAGCGTGAAGGCACACGAGACCCGGCCCGACGGCCGCGCGCTCTCCGAAAACACCGGCTACCAGTCCAACCTGCGCTACGGCTCGCAGCAGTCGGTGACCCGCAACTGGCACATGCCCATGCACCAGACCGATACGCTCTTCCACAAGGCCAAGGTGTTCATGGGCTTTATTTTCGGCGGCGAGGCCGACAACCACGCCGTCAACACGGTGCCGAAGGAAACCCTCGTCCGCGTGACCAAAGCCGAGGACGGCGGTCTCGGCGGCACGGGCGTGTGGAAACCCGCCACCACCGGCTTCACGCCCGACAACGAGAACGATTTCATGAAGCTCTACATCGCAGGGGAGTTGGTGAAGACCTGAGCAATGGGGTGCAGGGGCCAGGTGCCGCCTGTCGGGTGCCCATTTTTCCGGCACCTGACACCTGGAATTCCACACCCGGAGCTGACATGCCGTACGACGATCCCGATCCGACCGACCCGCAAATGCTGGTGGGCGTGATGCTGCCCGGCGGGCCGCAGGCAATACGCGACATGGCGTACGTGTTCGCCGAGGAATTCGCCCGCTTGGGACACACGCGCGGCGAAATTCTGCGACTGTTCCGCAATCCGTTCTACGGCGGCGCGCACGGCGCCTACCAGGCGCTCGGCGCCGAGGCGACCGCGGCGATCGTCGAGGAATGCGTGGCGGTGTGGGGCCGCGTGCGTCCCGTCGATCGGGACGCGGCGGGCAGCGACAAACCATGAAGGAATCGCGATGAGGTGCGAAGCCAATGGTACGACGAGTCGCGCGCCGCAGGATCCCCTTTCCCGCATCACCGGCGGGAGAGGGTGAGGGTTCGGACGTGCTTTCGGAGGAGTAGGAGAGAACGATGGCCAAAGTGCACAACTGGCAGCTCGGCCGCGCCATGGAGTATCCGTACGAGGCAGCTACCCCGAAGCGGCAGTTCGCGTTCGTCTTCAACATCAACCGCTGCATCGCGTGCCAGAGCTGTACGATGGCCTGCAAATCGACCTGGACCTTCAACAAGGGCCAGGAGCAGATGTGGTGGGCCAACGTCGAAACCAAACCCTACGGCGGCTATCCGCAATCGTGGGACGTCCGCATCCTGCAACTGCTGGAGAAGGCGAATCCGGGTGGGCAGCGCTGGGCGGGAACGCCCGCCGGCGACGTGCGCGCGCCGTACGGCGAATTCCAGGGCCAGACCATTTTTGAGGCAGCGCAGAAGGCGCTGGTGCCGGACAGCGCGCGGGTGCTCGGCTATCTGCCGACCGATGAGGAATGGAACTCGCCGAACATCTACGAGGACAACGCCGTCGGGCAGCGCGGGAAGTTCATGGAGTTCGACAAGACCGGCGTGACTTTGCCCGAACACAAGACCTGGTTCTTCTACCTCGCCCGCATCTGCAATCACTGCAGCTACCCGGCGTGTCTTGCCGCCTGCCCGCGCAAGGCGATCTACAAGCGCCCCGAGGACGGCATCGTGCTGATCGATCAGCAGGAATGCCGTGGCTATCGCAAGTGCGTCGAGGCCTGCCCGTACAAGAAAAGCATGTACCGCGGCAATACGCGCACATCGGAAAAGTGCATCGCCTGCTACCCGCGCGTCGAGGGCAAGGATCCGGAAAGCGACGGCCAGCCGCTCGAAACCCGCTGCATGGCCGCCTGCATCGGCCAGATCCGCATGCAGGGGCTGGTGAAGCTGAATCCCGACAGCTCGTGGGCTGAGGACCGGCAGCACCCGCTCTACTACCTCGTGCACGTCGCCAAGGTGGCGCTGCCGCTCTATCCGCAGTTCGGCACCTCGCCCAACGGCTATTACATCCCGCCGCGCTGGGTGCCGCGGCCCTATCTGCGCCAGATGTTCGGCCCCGGTGTCGACCTGGCAATCGAGCGCTACGCCAACCCCGACCGCGAGCTCCTCGCCGTGCTGCAGCTCTTCCGCCGCTCCAACCGGATCATCTTCCGCTACGAGATCGAGGAGGGGCCGAAGATCTACGAGGGCACCCTCAACGGCAAGCCGGTCACGATTTACAACGACACGGTCATCGCCTTCGACCAGAATGGGAAGGAGCTGTTCCGCACCACCATCGACGAGCCCCTCCACGTGCGCCCGGCGCAACACGCGAACTCGATCTAACCCCATCGAGCCGTCCCCCTTCGCCCAGGGGGACGGCGGGGGGATCCAGCTCCGCAGCGGCGTCGGCGTGAGGTGACGAAGATCAATGCACGGGAAAGAGATGGAGAACGGGCGCGGGTAAGGGCAGGGGCACGGGAGAGGAATGGAAGCAGGAGCTGTTGACGCGGCGCTGTGCCGCGGGACTCTGTACACGGCACTTGCCCTCGGCTTTCGCCCGCCGACGAGCGAGACGTTGGAGCGGCTGACCGACCCGCAGGCGGCGGCGGCCCTGGCGGACGCCGCACAGGTGCTCGACGCGCAGGGGGCCGACGGGTTGGGGCGGCGCGCGCTGG
>JBBITY010000432.1:0-3240 GCA_037440565.1 Desulfurellales bacterium | reverse complement strand
GTTGCTGTCGCCGGCCAGATTGCCCGAGATTTCCACGCCAGGGCTGGGTGCAGTGACGACCGCGAAATTGGAAACTTCCAGGTGAGAGGATGCGCTCTCGCCGCAGCCGGTGAGCAGGGCGAGCGCGCAGACGGCGCTTCCCAGCGGGATCAAAACGGCTCTTCGCACCCCGACACCATAGCCGTGGTTCCCGCGTGCTTCAACTTCTTCTGCCCCTTGGACGGCCCAAACACGACATTGAGCAGCTTCCTTGTGGGTCTTATGTCAGGAATCGGGCCGGCGCGCTCCTACACATTCCCGACCGATTGCGCTAGTAAGTCTCTGCAGTCGCCGCCCAGTTCAGCAGGGTGGCTCCAACCGGGCGCCGTCGACCGGCCGCCGATGGCCGCGGCCAAGGCAACGAACAATCCCAACGAGAAAGGCAGAGGTTCAATGGCACAGCAAGGAAGAGCTCCGAGCGGGGACCCCATCCGCATGGTGGATGGAAAGCTACAGGTACCAGACCGGCCAGTATTACCATTCATCGAAGGAGATGGTACCGGTCCTGACATCTGGCGCGCCGCATGCCGCGTGCTCGACGCGGCGGTCGAGAAGGCATACGGCGGCAAGCGGCGCATCGCATGGTACGAGGTGCTGGCGGGCGAGAAGGCCTTCAACCAGGTCGGCACGTGGCTGCCCGACGAGACGGTCGAGGCATTCAAGAACTATTTGGTGGGTATCAAGGGTCCGCTGACCACCCCGGTGGGTGGTGGCATCCGTTCGCTCAACGTCGCGTTGCGCCAGATGCTCGATCTCTATGTCTGCCTGCGGCCCGTGCGCTACTTTCCCGGCGTCCCTAGCCCGGTGCGCCACCCGGAAAACCTCGACGTCGTGATCTTCCGGGAAAACACGGAGGACATCTACGCTGGCATCGAGTGGGAAGCGGAGAGCCCCGAGGCCCGCAAGGTCATCGAGTTTCTGCAGACGGAGATGGGGGTGAAGAAAATCCGCTTCCCAGCGACGAGCGGCATCGGCATCAAGCCGATCTCGCGCGAAGGGACGGAGCGGTTGGTGCGCGCCGCGATCAAGTACGCCCTGCGTTACGGGCGCCGCTGCGTCGTCCTGACCCACAAAGGCAACATCATGAAGTTCACTGAAGGGGCATTCCGCGATTGGGGGTATGCGCTCGCCAAACGCGAGTTTCGCGACCAGATCGTGACCGAGCGTGAAAGCTGGATCCTCGGCAACAAGGAGGCCAACGCCGCCATCACGGTGGAAGAGAATGCCCGCGCCATCGATCCGGGTTACGATTTCATGACCCCGGCACAGCAGGCTCAGGTGCGCGAGGAAGTGGAGGCGGGCCTGAAGCTGTGGCCGACGCACGGCGACGGGAAGTGGAAGAAGAAGCTCCTCGTGCGCGACACGATCGCGGACATCACCTTGCAGCAGGTGCTCACCCGGGCGCGGGAGTTCGACGTCGTCGCGACGATGAACCTCAACGGCGACTACCTCTCCGACGCGCTGGCTGCTCAGGTGGGCGGCATCGGTATCGCGCCGGGCGGCAACATCAACTACGACAGCGGCCACGCCATCTTCGAGGCGACGCACGGGACGGCGCCCAAGTACGCGAACCTGGACAAGGTGAATCCGGGATCGGTGATTCTCTCCGGCGAGATGATGTTCCGGTACATGGGGTGGAACGAAGCAGCCGATCTCATCATCAAGGGCATGGAACGGACCATCGCCTCCAAGACCGTGACATACGACTTTCACCGGCTCATGGAGGGTGCCACGCTGGTGAGGTGCTCCGAGTTTGGCGACGCGATCATCAAACACATGTGAGGTGTCGGGTGTCGGGTGCCGGATGTCGGGTGTCAGTCGCGCCGCCTATTGACCCGGACCCCGGCACCTGACACCTGACACGCGATGGGTGACCAGCAGACCATCGCCTTCCTGTTTCCAGCCTTTCCGGTCCTACACCAGACGTTCGTGCTCTGGGAGGTGCTGGCGCTGCGCCAACGCGGGCTGTCCATCGCGCTGTACTCGATCAAGCGCCCGAGCACGCGTACGCAACAGCCGGAAGGGGAGGCGCTGGCATCCGAGGTGCGCTACTTGCCTTGGCCGTGCTCCCGGGCGGTATTGCGGGCTAACGTGGCGGTGCTGGTCCGTGCACCGCGCCGCTACTTCGCCGCGTACGCGGGCGTGGTGCAGGGATGGTGGCGCGATCGCGCGGCCGGGCGTGCCTGGCAGCGCAAGCAGATCAGCGAGGCGGCGCCCGACCGCGAGTTCACGATGACCGAGTTCCTGCTCGGCTACTACCACCGCAGCCCGTTCCTCTATCTACTGAAGTCGCTGTGGCTGATCCCGCTGGCGGTGTATCTCGGCGAAGACCTGCGCGCGCGCGGCATCCGGCGCATCCACGCCCACTGGGCGAGCTACTCGGCGACGATGGCCCTCGTCGTGCACTGGGTGTTCGACATGCCGTTCAGCTTCACGGCGCACGCGTACGACATCTACCTCGTGCCGCGCCTGCTCGGGGTGAAGGTGAGGGAAGCGGAGTTCGCCGTGACCTGTGCGAAGGCCAATGCTGCCTTTTTGGCCGAGCTCGCCGGTCCGGCGGCGGCGGCACGCATCGTGGTGAACTACCATGGCGTCAGTCTGGACCGCTTCCGGCCGCCGCCATCTGCTCTCGCCGGGTCCGTCGACGGCGCTCAGAACAGGCCTGTCGCAGGGCCCCGGCGGGGCGAGCGGCCGTGCCTGGTCACCTGCGGGCGGCTCGAGCCGTACAAGGGCCATCACGTGTTGCTGCGCGCGGTGGCGATGCTGTCGCGGCCGGTGCGCTGCGTGGTGGTGGGGGAAGGGCCGCAACGCCGGCGGCTGGAACAGCTCGCGCGAGAGCTCGGCATCCGCGAGCGCGTGGAGTTCACCGGTCCGGTTCCCCAAACACGTCTGGCGGAGCTGTATGCCGAGGCGGATCTCTTCGTCCTCGCCAGCGTCGTCCTCGAGCGGTCCGGAAAGCGCGATGTGATCCCGAACGTGCTGGTGGAGGCGATGGCGATGCAGGTGCCGCAGCCCGCGCCGTGGGGGTCGTACGTCGGCCGGCCGTCGGCCGCGAACCCCGCGACGAAGCAGTCCAGATTGCTGGTGTGCCCCTGGCGCTCGCAGCCGCAGAAGCACGGCACGGCCCGCAGCATCTCCGGGCGCGCCGCGGCGAAGCGGTACGCCTCGGCGGCCGGCTCGCCGCGGGCGTACGGCGGCAGC
>JBBITY010000431.1:0-3241 GCA_037440565.1 Desulfurellales bacterium | reverse complement strand
GCATTCGAGGGGCCGGTTAGGATGGCCCAGGCGGCCAGGGGAGGGGCCAGCATGTCCACCGACGCGCCCGCCGGGATTGTCCTCCCACTGTTTGCCACCCCGCTGCTCCCCAGATAGCGTAGTGCATTGGCGATGAAGATCGGGAACTCCGGCGTCATCCAGCGGCCGAGGTAGTAATATTCCTTCGCGAGGGTCTTGACGAAGTCGAGCGGTGCCGTGCCGTCGCCGATGGCCGGGGTGACCCGATCCGGGGTCTTGCAGATGCCCTCGATCATGCGGTCGAGGTCCCGAACGTACTCATCGATCGGCATCGCCTCTTCCACCGCCTCAGAGCGGATCACGTTCTTGAACTTTGCCTTGCGGTCCTCAACCGTGGTCGCCATCAGCGCACCTCCCGGATCGCCCGTCTTTTCGATGATCCTGATTAGGTAGAACGATGACCTTTGTCATGATTCGCAGGCACTAAAGCAGAAAACGGCCTCGCAGAGCAACAGATCACCTCTGAGGGTCTGAGGGCGGGCCGCTCACGGCGCCGGCTGCGCGTTGGCAGCACCGAGGAGGCGGTTGCGGTTTATGAACATCGCCTAGCAATGATGAACCCGCCGGCGCCTCGGGCAACGTTCTTCGAGCAGGGTGTGTCGCGGGCGGCCTAGCCAGAACCGGCTCGTTTTGAGGGCGGTCTGCGACAGTGAACGCTGCGCCGACGTACCGGCGGGTACCATCACACCAACTCCCACGCGCCGCGCCTCCGGACAGAATTCATCCGAATCGCGCAACTGCGCGTTGGCGGCCGGGGGACTCCAAACCGCCGTTCGGCAGTCGTGTCGGTATGCATGCTCATGCTCATGTAGGCCAGCTTCCCAACGCGTGGTCCGTTGTTCAATCGATTGATTGAATTTATTGGCTATCCCACCGCGCCCTCTCTTGTCAACACGCCGCGCGCAGAAAACGCGGCCTGCCGCGAAAGGTCTCGTGCGGTCCCGGCTGCGCAGCCATACGAACTACCGCTGGCAGCGGGGGCAGTAGAAAGTGCTGCGGCCGCTCAGAAGGATGCGGCGGATCGGTGTACCGCAGCGGCGGCATGGCTCGCCGGCGCGGTCGTATACAGCGTGGTGAATCTGGAAGAAGCCCGGCTTGCCGTCGGCGTCGCGATAGTCCGAGATCGAGCTGCCGCCCAAGCGCACCGCCTTCTCCAGCACGTGGCGCATGGCGCCGGCGAGGCGTACGAGCTCCGGCTGCCGCAGCCCACTGGCGCGCCGTCGCGGCCGAATGCCGGCAGCGTAAAGCATCTCGTTAGCGTAGATGTTCCCGATCCCGGCAAAGACGCGCTGGTCCATCAGAAGATTCTTGATCGGCAGCCGGCGCTGGTGCACCAGGACACGCCAGGTGTCGGGTGTCCAACATTCAGCCAGCGGATCGCGGCCTACGCTGTGCAGCTCGATCAGTTCGTCGATGCGCCCGACCCGCATCAAGCCGAAGCGACGGGGATCGTGGAAGACCAATGCGCGGTGCCGGTCGAGCGTGAGGCGCACGTGCTCATGTGGCCCATCGCGCACACCGGCGGGCTTGAGGGCAAGGTGCCCACTCATACCGAGATGGACGAGCAGGACATGCCGATCGTCGAGCTGAAACAGGAGATATTTTCCCCGCCGCTCGATGCCCGCGATGCGCCGGCCCTTCAAGCGCGCCTCGAAGTCAGCAGCAATGGGTCGCCGCAGCCGTCGTTCGCGTACGATAACCCGCTGAATGCGGGCGCCGGCAATGCGCGGCCACAGCGAACGGCGGATGGTTTCGACTTCCGGAAGCTCCGGCATGGCGACGTTCAGCCGTCCCGCTCCTCGCTTAGCGCTCGGGCGATGCGAACGAATTCGTCGACCGTCAACGTCTCCGGACGGCGTCGCGGATCGACGCCGAGATCGCGCAGGACGGCGTGTGGATGGGCCGTGAGCGGGGTGAGCGCGTTGCCGAGCTGCTTGCGGCGCCGGGTGAAAACGGTGCGAACGACGCGACGCACGGCGTGCCGCTCCGCATCGCTCACCCGATCGTCGCGATGCGGCTCGAACACCACCACTGCCGACTGGACTTTTGGCCGCGGTGAGAAGGCCGCCGGCGGCACACGCAACGCAATGCGCATCGCGGCGACCAATTGCGCCATGACCGAGAGGGCTCCGTATGCCTTGCTGCCCGGCGCAGCACACAGTCGCTCCGCGACCTCTCGCTGCACCATGAGAACCAGGCGGGCGAACCGCTCGGGCGTTTCCAGGAGCTGCATCAACACCGGGGTCGAAATGTTGTAAGGCAGATTGGCCACGGCGACCACTGGCCGATCAGGTGGCAGCAGCGCCTGGAGGTTGATGTCGAGCACGTCGCCCTCCACCACCTGGACGGTGGGCAACGCAACAAGCTCTTCACGCAGGCGCTGGCTGAGGTCGCGGTCGATCTCGATCAGATAGAGACGCGCCGCTGCTCGAACCAACAAGCGGGTGAGGGCGCCTCGGCCTGGCCCGATTTCCAAGACCGTTTCCCGCCCGCTGAGCTGTGCCAGCGCGACAATGCGCCGGGCAACGCCGGCGTCGACCAGAAAATGCTGGCCGAACCGCTTGCGCGGGCGCGCGGGTACGGTGACGGACATGGGCAAATCGTGCGGGGGAGTTACCCGAGTTCCAAGGTCGCAGACGCGTTCAGCGTCAATGGGTCTCGTTGTCCGCGCTCCAACCGGTACTGGCCCGCGAGTGCGATCATCGCCGCGTTGTCCGTGCAGTATCGGAGGGCCGGGATCACGACCTCGATGCCCAACTCCGCGGCCGTCTCGACGGCACGCTCCCGCAGTCGCGAGTTGGCCGACACCCCGCCGGCGATCACCAGGCGCTCGGCTCCGGTGCGCCGTGCCGCGGCGGCGGCGCGATCGAGCAGCATGTCGATAACCGCCTCCTGAAAGCTCGCAGCGATGTCGGGGTGTGCGCTCGCCGCCGCACCGTGCTCCCGCACGTACAGCCAGACGGCGGTCTTGAGCCCACTGAAGCTGAAATCGAACTCGTGCCCTTCTCGGCCCGGCTTCAGGCGGGCGCGCGGAAAGCGGATGGCCGTCGCATCCCCGCGACGGGCCAGCTCGTCGAGGATGCGCCCGCCGGGATAGCCGAGGCCGAGAATCTTGGCCACTTTGTCGAAGGCCTCGCCAGCCGCCTCGTCGCGCGTGATCCCCAGCCGCTCCGCGAGGTCGTCCATCGCCTCGTCGCCCATC
>JBBITY010000430.1:2944-3249 GCA_037440565.1 Desulfurellales bacterium | reverse complement strand
GGCGCCTGGTCTTGCGCCTGCTCGAGCCCACCAGCGGGACGATCCAGTTCGCTGGCGAAGATCTGCTCGCGCTCGATCGCCGCGCGCTGCGACACGTGCGGCGCGAGCTGCAGATCATCTTTCAGGATCCGTACGGTTCGCTCAACCCGCGCATGCGGGTCGGCCACATCGTCGGCGAAGGTCTGGAGATTCACGGTCTGGCGAGCGGCGCGCAAAAGCGAGCCCGCGTGCGCGAGCTGCTTCAGCGCGTCGGACTGCCGGGCGATGCCGCCGACCGCTACCCGCACGAGTTCAGCGGCGGCCAG
>JBBITY010000430.1:0-2906 GCA_037440565.1 Desulfurellales bacterium | reverse complement strand
CGTGCAGCCGCGCCTGATCGTGGCCGACGAGCCGGTTTCGGCGCTCGACGTGTCCATTCAGGCGCAGATCGTCAACCTCCTGCAGGACCTGCAGGAGGAGATGCGGTTGGCCTTCCTGTTCATTGCGCACGACCTGCGAGTTGTGGAACATATCAGCCACCGGGTGGCGATCATGTATCTGGGAAAGATCGTGGAATTGGCCGAACGCACGGAGCTGTACGCGAATCCGCGCCACCCGTACACCCGCGCCCTGCTGTCGGCGGTGCCGGTGCCCGACCCGACGGCCAAGCGAGAGCGCATCGTCCTGGCGGGTGACGCGCCCAGTCCCATCAACCCGCCGAGCGGGTGCGTGTTCCACCCGCGCTGTGCGTTCGCCGAAGCGCGTTGCCGCAGCGAAGAGCCGTTGCTGCGCGGGCCACGCGACCATCAGGTGGCGTGCCACGTCTTTCCAGTGGCAGGAGGGGACGGAGGATGACCGTGGGGCTCTGGAAACGGCGATTGGGTCGAAAGCAGGCGGTGCTGCCGCCACCGCCCCCGCCAGCGCGCGACCCCGGCACACCGGCGCAGCCGGAGTTTCTGGCTGCGATGCCGGCGGTGCGCGCCTCGCTCGGTGCCGACGCGGTGGTGAGCGGACGGCTCAGTTTCTCTGAACCGACGCGGATCGACGGCACCCTGCGCGGCGAAGTGCGCGCCAGCGATCTGCTGATCATCGGCGAGACCGGGTTCGTCGAGGGCACGGTGCGCGCCGCCAGCCTGGTCATTCTGGGCCAGCTCGAGGGCCACGTCGTCAGTGCCGACCGGGTCGAGATCGGCCCTCGCGGGGCACTGCACGGCACCGTGGAAGCGCGCACCCTGGTGGTATGCGAAGGCGGGCGGCTCGACGGCGATTGCCGCGTCGTACCAGCGCGCGGCCGCGTCCACGTGCTCCATCCGCGTTCGCTGCCGGCGGGTGAGTAAACCACGGACCTCGCCCGGAACGTGGTGGGGCGGGCTCCCCGCCGCGCTCGTGACGACGGCGAGCGTTCCCCCCGAGTCCCCGCGTCCGCGCCGGGTCGAGGGGTGAAAAGCGAGATCGCGGCTCGGAGGTCGTGAAAAATCCCCCCGCGCACCGAAGCAAGGGGCGGGAGCAGGGCTCCCGCCCTCGAGAGTGGGGCTACCGGGTACCCACACCATTCCCCTGGGGCGGAGCGTTGTCCGCCCCAGGGGAGTTTTCACCGACGCCCAGCTCCTACCCGCGCGGGGCTTTTTCCGCGCTGATCCGTGCCGCTTTGCCGGAGAGATCGCGCAGGTAATAGAGCTTCGCGCGCCGCACCTGACCGCGCGTGACCACTTCGATCCGGTCAATCCGCGGCGAATGGAGGGGAAAGGTGCGCTCGACCCCGATGCCGTAGGAGACCTTGCGGACGGTGAAGGTGGCCCGATTGTTCCCGCGGCTCTTGCGGATCACGACGCCCTGAAAGACCTGGATGCGCTCCTTCTCGCCCTCCACCACCTTCACGTGCACCTTGACCGTGTCGCCGGGCCGGAAGTCCGGCACGTTGGGCTGAAGTTGCTCGCGCTCGATCGCGTCGATGGGGTTCATGGCGCCACCTCGTTACGGCCAGGAGTCGAGACTAGAACGTTCTCTTTTATCGGGCGCCGCGCAGGCGGTCAAGAACGATGGCCGCCGCGGCCCGCACCGAGAGATGGTTGTACTCGACCGGCCCCACGATTGGTTCGAGGCGCAAGTCAGCCCGCGCGATCACCGGGGGCGCCAACCCCCAGCCGGTTCCGAATACGAGCACATGCGGCTCGGCGCTTTGCTCGATGCGCCGGCGCAGCCCGCCAAAGTCGATGCACCGCTCGCTGCGGCGCGCCGATGTGGCAACGAGCACCGGCCGCCGGCCCGTTTCCCGTTCGACGGCGACCAGCGCCCCCTCGAGATCGGGCTCGATGGCCACCAGCGCGAGCGCCTCTTTGCGGGTCGTGTTGTAAGTGCTGCCGTAGCCGGTTGTCCAGTGGTCGAGGATCCGCTCCGCCAGGACGCGCAGGGCGCGCACCGGCGTTACGACGAAGAAGCGGCGCACGCCGTACGTGCGCGCCGAGCGGGCGATGTCGTGGATGTCCATGTTGGTGAGCGCCGTGGTGACGATCTGCCCGTTCTTGTCGAGCACGGGGTGATGCAACAGGGCGAGGAACAGGTCGGCCATGTGGGGCTCGGGTCGTCAGGGGTCAGGTGTCGGGGGGCGAGGACCCGCCCGGACCCTGGCCGCCAGCGCCCGAGCCCTCTCCGGGTTGTCGCTGCGGCGGCAGGCCCAGCCAGGCGCGCTCCTCGTCGGTCAGGTTCGCGCGGTCCAGCAGGTCGGGCCGCCGTTCGCGTGTGCGGCGCAGGGCCTCGCGTCGCCGCCAGCGGGCAATGGCGGCGTGGTCGCCCGAGAGCAGCACGGCCGGTACCCTCTCGCCGCGGAACTCGGGCGGGCGGGTGTACTGGGGGTATTCCAGCAGATGGTTGCGAAACGTCTCGTCCTCGGCCGATTCAGCGCAGCCCAAAACGCCCGGAACCAGTCGCGCCACGGCGTCGATGACCACGAGGGCAGCAATTTCGCCGCCGGACAGCACGTAGTCGCCGATCGACAGCTCTTCGTCCACGTAAGAGCGCACGCGTTCGTCCACCCCCTCGTAGCGCCCGCACACGAGGGTGATTGCCGGGAGCGCGGCCAGCGCCCGCGCGCGCGGCTGCGTGAACGCGGCCCCCTGCGGTGACAAGAGGATCCGCCACGGCCGGTCGGGGCCCGTTCCCGTGGCTTCGATCGCCGCCACCACCGGCTCGGGCTTCATCACCATGCCCGGGCCACCGCCGTACGGCGTGTCGTCCGTCACCCGATGCTTGTCGAACGGAGTCGCCTTCGATTCAAGCCAGCAAGGCC
>JBBITY010000429.1:0-3258 GCA_037440565.1 Desulfurellales bacterium | reverse complement strand
ATGTAGGTGTGGAAGAGTTCGGTCATCACCTTCTTGGCTTTGACGCCCATGCGGACGACGCGATAGTGGCGGTAGAGGTTCTCCATCAAGAAAGCTTTCAGCTCCTGGCGTTTTTCCTCCATTGCCGGGCCAAACCCGAGGAAGGGCCGCCCAAAGGCTCGGATGTCGGCGGGGCTCTGGATGCCTTGCGCGGAGAGGCGCTCGGCCGCCGTGGTGATGAGGTCGGTCACGAGGTGGTCGATGATACGGCGGATTGCCTGATAGCGCCAAATCCTGTCCGTTGCGTGCGGGTAGTCGCGGCGGATCTGTCCGTGCACTTCCCGCCAGATGGCGACGGCCTCGAGCTGATCCAGCTCGATCAGACCTGATTTGAGGCCGTCGTCAATGTCGTGGCTGTTGTAGGCGATCTCGTCGGCGTAGTCGACGACTTGCGCTTCCAGGCTCGGGGCCTCGCCGGGAGGAAACTCGGCAGCGATGGGCCTGTCGTACGGGGGCGAATGCTTGGCGATGCCTTCGCGGACCTCCCACGTTAGGTTGAGGCCGCGAAAGTTCGGATAGCGCTCTTCCAGCTCGTCGACGATTCGCATGCTCTGGGCGTTGTGCTCGAATCCGCCGTAGGGTCGCATGAGGTCGTTCAGGACTCGCTCGCCGGCATGGCCGAATGGGGTGTGACCGAGGTCGTGCGCGAGCGCCACGGCTTCCGCCAGGTCGACATTGAGCCGCAGCGCCCTGCTGATGGTGCGCGTGATCTGCGCCGTCTCCATCGTGTGGGTCAACCGCGTCCGGTAGTAATCTCCTTCGTGATTGACGAAGACCTGCGTCTTGTACTCCAGACGCCGGAACGCGGTGCTGTGAATGATGCGGTCCCGGTCGCGCTGGAACGGCGGGCGAAACGGGTGTTCTTCTTCCGCATGGCGCCGGCCTCGCGTCTCTGCGTTGCGAGTTGCGTACGGCGCCAAGAGCTTGTCTTCGAGCACCGAGAACTCATGCCACGGCCGCATGCCAGTTGCTTATACGGCGGCGCAGCCCTCGCACGCAATCACCCTCCCTGACAGCGCTACTTTTCAAACACCTGCAGGAGTGCGCTCGACGGGTTGCTCCGACAGCCGGAGGGTTTTCAGTCTCCGCGGGAGCGGTTGGTCGCGTGGCATGTCAATTGCCTTATCCGCCCCGCCGTGAACATGAACCCGAGTTGGCGATCGCGGCGGTGGCTCGGTCTCTCACTCACAACCCTTCTCTCCATTTGGCAGCCCACGGCGGTGGCGAGCGCATCCGCTGCCGATGCTACGCGCACCCAGGCTCGGCTGCCGGGCCGACTCATCGTCCGCTATCGCGCCGGCCTGTCTGCTGACAACTTGCTTCAGGCGCTGAACCGCCACGGCGCGCGGCGCGTGCGGAATGTGTCCCAACTGGGTGCAATCGTGGTGGAGAGCGAGGAAGCCGATCTGCCGAGCGTCGAACGGGGCCTCCGGCTGTCTGGCCTGTTCAAGAACGTCGAACGGGACTATCTCGCCCGTGTAGCCGAGGTGCCCAATGATCCCTACTACCCGACACAATGGGGCCTGCCACAAACGGCCGTCCCGGCAGCATGGAACCTTTCCACCGGTTCCGCCACGGCTCCGGTGGCCGTTGTGGACACTGGTGTCGACTTTGCGCACCCGGATCTGAGCGGCCGGTTGCTTCCGGGATACGACATACTGAACGACGACCCAGATCCTTCCGACGACAACGGCCACGGTACGCGCATGACCGGGGTCATCGTCGCGCGCCGCGGCAACGGCGAGGGCACCGCCGGGGTTGCTCCTGACACCGCGGTGATCCCGGTGAAAGTTCTCGGGGCGGACGGCTCAGGTCCCTACAGCGCAGTGGCCAGCGGGATCACCTACGCCGTCGATCAGGGTGCGCGCGTGGTGAACCTCAGCCTCGCTGGAGGTGCCGCATCGAGCCTTTTGCAGAGCGCGATAGACTACGCCACGGCGCACGGCGTCGTCGCCGTCGCCGCGGCGGGCAACTCGGGAACATCCACTCCCGCCTACCCTGCGGCCTGTTCAGGTGCCGTCGCCGTCGGTGCCACCAATTATCTCGATCAACGAGCCAGCTTTTCGAATTACGGGGCGTGGCTCGCCATTGCGGCTCCTGGCGTAGACATCGTCACCACTTCGCTCGGTGCCACGTACAGCAGCTCATCCGGCACTTCTCCGGCCACCGCCTTCGCCTCTGGAGTCTTTGCGCTGTTGCTCCCTGGCGCGCCCGGGATTGGCCGCGAAGCGGCAATCGAAAGAGTGGAGGCCGGAACCACCGATCTCGGCGCCACCGGCTGGGATCCATACTACGGATGGGGACGGGTCGATGCGTACGCAGCCTTGGTACCGGGGCAACCCCCTACTCCACCTCCTGACACAACCTCCCCGACCGTCAGCATCGTGAGTCCGGTCAAGGGCAGCCTGGTCTACGGTATGCTGCCGGTGGACGTGGTCGCGAGTGACAACGCGGCCATTTCCCGGGTCGAGCTGTTCGTCGACAATGTCTTGCAGGCAACGGAAACCAGCGCGCCGTACCAGTTCGTGCTCGACACCACGGCATTCAGCGCCGGCAAGCACAAGCTGCGCGCGTACGCGTACGACGCCGCCGGCAACGCCGCCAAGTCGAAATCGGTCAGGGTCCTCTTCACTCCGGGCGCTGGGTTGCTCGTCCGCCGCGCCAAGGCGAAGCCGACGAGCATCTCCGTGAGCGCAGTATTTGCCCTGCCCTCCGGCGTGACCTTCGACGCCACCCGCGATGCGGTGACGGTCGTGCTTTCCTCTGCCGATGCGACAGTGTTTTCGGTCACCGCTCAAGTGACCGAGATGCTGAGCGACCGCGGCGGCAATGTGGAGGCCACCGTCGTGCCGGCCGTGCCGCCGACCGGCAGCGCATGGCTCGGGCTCAGCGCCTCCGGCACTCAGCCAACGTACAAGCTGAAGCTCTCTGCTGTCGACCTCTCGGGACTTACCGGCATGGATACGTTGATGAATTTCAGCGTCCAAGTCGGTGACACGCGCCTGTCGCACGGACTGACCTTCCGCTGGAAGAGCGACACGGTGCTCGTGTACCCGTAGCACCCACGCGCCGGCTCTCCCCGCTCGCCTGGCTAAAGCAGGGCTCAAGGTTCGCAGCCGGTGCCGCCACCGGGGACGCACAAGCCGGGCGAGGCGCTCGCGAGGTTGCCAGTTTGCCCGGCTCCCGTTACAAAGGGAGCGGCACGCCGACCCAAAGCGA
>JBBITY010000428.1:0-3286 GCA_037440565.1 Desulfurellales bacterium | reverse complement strand
CACCGACGGTGTTTGCCGGAGCGAACCCGTACGAGGCCGTCGGTGCCGTCGGGCAAAGCGGCGCGCGCGTGTACGAACGATCCTTTCGCACCGACACCCGCGCGTGGTGGCCGGCCTGTGCCGCCGCGACCTATTCCGGCCGAGTGCGGCCTGGAAAGAGGAGGCCGAGGGGAAAACCAGGCCCGGATGGTTCTCCCCTCGGCGCGGCGCAGGGGCGTAGCCCCGCATCGGGTGGGGAGGGGCCATCCCGCGATCGGGCTTTCGAGCTCAGAACAGCGAGAGCTGGCGGCGGCTATCCACCACGGTCGCGAAATTGGTGCCGAGGAAGCGCAAAATGGCATCGGCCACGGGCGCGAGCTGGTGCTCGACGTAGTGATCGTAATCCGGCGCTGCCGTCTCCTCCCCGACCGGCTCGGGGCCGTTGCGAGTCATGACATATTCGACGATCCGGCTGGCCCGCTGCTGCTTGCGCGCCGCCTGCACGTGCGGCGGCGTGGTTTTGGTGTACGCGTCCAGCTCCTTGCGCACGGCCTTCCGATACGCCAGCTCCCCGTCGAAGCGCCCGGCGCGCAGGTCAGCCACGAACTGGCGCACGAAACCTTCCACGGGCTGATCGCGAAACACCAGCTCCAGCAGCCCGCGTTGAAATCGCTTGCTCACCTCGCTCCAGTCGCGGCGCACCGATTCGAGACCGACGAACTCGATGTGCTCGCGCCCGTCGGACTCGATCAGCAGGCCGGCATAGCGTTTCTTGCTGCCGATCTTTCCGCCCCGCACTTCGGGAAGGTAAAAGCGCTCGTACCGCTTCTCGAACTCCAGCTCGAGGTGGCTCTCGCAGCGGTAGGTGTCGCGGACGTATGCGGCCACGACCTCGCCGATCGCCACCCGTAGCTCCTCGGCGCGCGCCAGTGCGCGCGCGGCCTCCGCTTCCCCCGCATCGATGAACAGCGAGTCGGTGTCGCCGTAGATCACACGGTAGCCGCGGCCCGCGGCGAATTCCGCCGCGGTCCGGATGAGTGTCTGCCCGAAGTGGGTGATGGCGTTGGCGACGGCGGGGAAGAACAGGCGCGAGGCGCCGGCGCCGAGCACGCCGTAGAGCGAGTTCATCAGAATCTTGATGGCGTTGGCCTTGACCATCTGGCCGGCGCGGCGCGCCTCCTCGCGCTCGCGGGCCAGCGTTTCGACCAGCTCCGGCAGGACGCCGCGCACGTCGCGCCGAAAGCGCGCGCCGTTGGGCGCCACCAGCGCGTCCCCGTCGGGGGCGCCGGCGGCCAGCAGCGTGAGGGGATCGAGGTTGAACGTGCGAATGATGCTCGGGTACAGGCTCTTGAAGTCGAAGACCAAGACGTTGCGATACAGGCCCGGCTGCGAGTCCATGACGTAGCCCCCCGTGATCGGCTCGGCGCTCGTTTCCTTGCCGACGGACGGGGCTACCACGCCCCGCTGGCGCAGGGCGCCCAGATAGAGCGAATCGACCGAGGCGATGGCGGCGCTGACGCGGTCGAGCGGCATCCCCGTCAGCAAGCTGCGCTCGACGGCCAGGTCGATGAGTCCCGTGCGTTCGAGGATCTCACTCACCAGGCGGGCATCCTGCAGGTTGTACGCGGCAAAGCGCTGCGGCTCGTGCCGATACGCGTGCTCGATCTCCGCCCATCGCCCCTCGCCGCTGAACAGCTTGCCGCGCCCGAGGACCACCTGCGCCGCGGTTTCGAGCTTGTAGTCCTGCAAGCGCACGAAGGCGCCGCGCAGGAGCGACAAGCCGTCGAGCACCAGGCGGCCGTAGACGACGGCGCGCGACTCGCGCGTGAAGGACGCATCGCGGCGGCGATCGAACTCGTCGTCCGTACGGCCGATGGTGAGCGGGATGCGGTAGCGCCTCGCGACCTTCTGGAGCACCGCCAAGTCGAAGTCCACCACGTTCCAGCCGGTGATGATGTCCGGATCCAGTTCTTCCAGATAGGAGAGGAAACGCCGGACGAGCGCCCGTTCCGAGTGCACCGGCTCGGTGTGCTCGAAGGCGTGTTCGTGAACCATCAGCACGCGGCTGAAGTCGCGCGTGTGCAGGGCGATGGAGTACAGGTGCTCGGCTCTGGGGTCGGTCTCGATGTCGATCGACAAGACCTTGAGCGACGGCTTCCAGCGGCAGGGAATCAGCTCGGGGTTGCGGTACACGCGGCCGAGGCGGCCGCGCAGTTCCCAGTGCCCGTGAACGATCAGCGAGCCGCGAATCGCGCGATCGATGAGGTAGCGATAGGCGAAGCGTACGTCCGCTTCGAGACAGGGTAGGCCCGCCCCTTCGAGGCGCGTGCGAAGTGGCGGGACGTCGGCCGGCACGCCCACCGTGATGCGCAACACCGGCTCGCCGCCGAGGGTGCGCAGCGAGACTTCATCGAGCGTCGCTCGCGGCGCGAGCGCTTCCACGGCAGCCCGGTCGGCGGCGCGGACGAAGAAGTACGGACGCACCCGATCGTCGATGATCAGGCACGGCTCGCCCGATTCGAGCACGCCGTACAGATGCACCTCGGGCACGTCCGCGACGACGCGGTACGTCGGGTTCAGGATGAACGCCCGCACGACTGGAATATAGCCGGAATCGCTTGCGGCTGGCAGCAGTCAGCCGAGCAGCGAGGGTTTCTCCCCAGAGCTACTGAATAAATCTTTCGGGGGGGAGCGACGCTCCACCCCTCAAGAACGGTGTCGGCGCAACGGAGCCCCAGTCTCGAAGGCGGGAGCACTACTCCCGCCCTTGCGTCGGTGTGACGTCCTGTCCCCTCTCACCGCACTTGGGGCTCACCTTTAGCCACGAACCGGGGTTCTGCACACGGCCCCCCTCTCCGCATTTCCGCGGGGAGTGACCATGCGCCGAGCGGGCCACCCGGACATGAACGAAGATCCGGTGCTTTCGCGCAAGACCCCTCTCCCGCATCACCCGCGGGATTGAGGCGAGGGTTGCGATTGAATTTTTCGGAGGAGAGGCGAGGGCGAGGGGTTCCGAAGATCTCTCGCGCCCACGCGGTCCCCGCGGCGGCTTGCCGTCCCCAAGGTCTGCCGGTAATCCGTCCCCATGTCCGGCATAAGCCAGGGAAAGGCACCCCCTGAAACCGCACGGAGCGACAAGATTCTCTCTCCCGCGCCACCTGCGGGAGAGGGTGAGGGTGAGGGTGAGGGTTCCTCTGGTCAGTCTCGAGCGAGCGGTCTGCACTGGCCCGGCATGGGCGCCTTTCTGGCCGCGCTGCGCGCGTTGACGATTTTCGGCGCAGGTCGCGCGCCGACAGTGGTCGATGCC
>JBBITY010000427.1:0-3302 GCA_037440565.1 Desulfurellales bacterium | reverse complement strand
GGCCGATGGGTCCGTGCCTCGTTGGCCGGCCGACATCCTCAGCCGCGGGCGGGATGGGTTGGGCGGCTGCGCGCTCGAAACCGGCGCGCGCGGACGCGGACATCTGGCCTGGTTCGGTGCTGGGACTTGGGCGCCGGTGGGTGGATCGAGCTTGAAACAAAGGGCCGCGACCTTGCGAAGGCCGGGGCACGGGCCGCGGCTCGGACGCCAGCGACGGTGTTCGCCGGAACGAACCCGTACGAGGCCGCCGGTGCCGTCGGGCGAGCAGCGCGCGCGGGTACGGCTGCTCCTTCGGCACTGCAGTGGCGCCTGGTGGCCGGGCTGTGCCGCCGCGACCGATTCCGGCCGAGTGCGGCCTGGAAAGAGGAGGCCGAGGGGAAAACCAGGCCGGATGGTTTCCCCTCGGCGGGGCGCAGGGGCGGAGCCCCGCATACAATTCGATCTTCAACCTTTCGACCTAACGGCGGAACAAGCGCGGCTTGTGCTGCGGGCGCGAAGGCGGACGAGGCTTCGGATGAGCAGCAAGACCGGCATCGCCTGAAAGGGCAGTGCGGGGCGTGAGCGCGCGCCGGAGGGAAGGATCGCGCAGGCGTTCGCCCCTTCCGGCACGCCGGCGCCGGACGGCGGTGGGTAGATGAATTCCGCGCCGGCGATGTCGTCGGCCTGCGGCCACTGCAGGCGTTCGAAGCCGAGCGCCGACTTCATCAGCGTGCCGGCGCCCGACGCGCCGCAGGCGTCGGAGTGATCGAGTCCGAGCACGTGCCCGAGCTCGTGGAGCGCCACTTCGAGGAACACCGCTTCGCCGCGCACCGCCGGGTGGTTGGCGTTGAACAGCACGTCGGCGTCGACCAAAGTCCCGTCGGTGTTCCAAACGCTGCGCGTGACGGCCAACGCGTCGCCGAACGAGGCGCCGCCGCACGTCGTGGCGGAGAACTCCGTCGTCGCGACGCCATCGCGGCTGCACAACCCTGCCGCGGCCGCTCGCGTGCGAAAGGTGAAGCCGCGAATGCTCTCGTTCCAACGCCCGCGCGCGTCGTCGGCGATCTGCTGAAAGCGCGGTTCCAGACGGGAGGTGTCCACTGCCGCCGTATGGTCCTTCCAGAACAGGTGCTGCGCGTTGCGCTCGCACGGGTTGTTGTTGACGCGCAGCAGCTCGAAGCCGCGCGCCGCAGTCGGCAGCGCCGCGGCGAGCAAGGTCCCAAAGGCGATGAACCTCAATCCAGCAAGAAGTTCACCGCAGAGGCGCAGAGACAGGGCGCAAACGCGGCGTGTGAGGTTGGATTCCGGACTCATTTGACAGGATTAGCCTTGCTTCGAAAATCCTCTGGGTAGCCGTCCGCCGGGCAAGCCAGCTTCGATTCCCTCCGCATCGGAATGGGTGCCCTCTCCCGGCTGGGAGAGGGACAGGGTGAGGGGGATCCAACAACGGCAGCCGCAGGGTTGCCTCCACGCCGGGGACTGTGACCGAAGGCCGTGCGTGTTGCGAGGAAGAATGATCTCATCGCCCTCGCCCCAGCCCTCTCCCATCCGGGAGAGGGGTCGAAATGGGGCGTGGAGGTGCGAGGACCATTTTTCATCGTCTTGGGCGAGCCGGCCGCGGCTCATGACTGCTTGATGTGACAATAGGAGTTCACCACGAAGAGCACGAAGATCGCGAAGGACCGGGCTCGGAAATGCTCTCAGGCGGCTTGCTTTACCTCATTGGTGATGGAGTTCCAGGTGGGGCTCATGAAAACTCCCTTCGGCTGTTCTCTTCGTGCGCTTCGAATACTTCGTGGTGAAGATTTTTGACTTCTCTTGGCACATCGAGGTTAAGACCCCTTGCTTCCTCTGCGTCTTCGCGTCTCTGCGGTGTGGGCTTCGGATTGGAGTTCGCTCGGCCGGATGTTCAGCGCCCGCGGTCGGGCCGCGAGGCCAGCTCCCGGCGCACCCGATCGAGAAATGTGTCCAACGGCACGGCGCCCTCGCGGCTGGCTCGCGGCGCTTCGGTGCTCGCCCCCTCCTCGGGTGCCGCCGCTTCCACACCGGCGACGACCGGACCCTGCGGCGTGTCGACTACGGGGAACACCCCCTGGTGAAATCCGACGATCGGACTCACCGAGTACTCTCGCCGCGCAAAGATCACGCGCCGGTCCCCGACCGCGAACTGCGGCACGCCCGCGATCTCCTCGCGCAGGGTGCCGACCTGCCCCCCGCCGAAGCGGAGGGTGACTTCTCGGCCTTCCGTTCCGAACACCGGAGTGACGTCGGAGAACGTCACCAGCGTTTCGATGGCCCGCTGCTCCGGATCGGTCCAGCGCGACACCACCGCGCGCACCGTCCCGACGAAGATGAGGTCGGCCTCCGCGCAGAGCGCAGCGAAGTCCTTGGCGATGATCGTGGTGGCGCTCGCCGGCTGCGCGGCGAAGATCGCCGCGGCTACGAGGAGCCCGCCGAAGACACGTGAAACCACAGATAAACGCCGATGAACACAGGTGGGATCTCTCTTATCCTCGGCCCGGAAGAAATCTTTTCGGATCGGAGAACAGACGCTCCCTTCCTTGTGAGAAGCAATCTCTTCCTCACCCGTGTTCATCTGTCTGCATCTGTGGTTCCAACTGATTCTTCTGAGGGCGAGGGATGGAGCGGCTCAGAACCAGCGGAGTTCACCTGGGAAGATGTGACTTCCACCAGGGCGCACCGGCCTGTTCGTATTTCTCCGCCATAGCGCGCTGCGCGGCCGCTGGCCGCTTGGCTTGCGCCGGGACCTTCGTCTTTGCCGCGCGCGCCGGCTTCTTTGCGCTCTTCGCAGACGATTTCTTTGCCATTGCGCTCATCCTCCTGGACGACGCTGCGAGTGGATCGGCAGCGACGCAAACTTGAACCAAAAACCCCGGGGTCGCGCAAGATGATGGATCGCCCGCTTCCGAGAGAAATGCGAGATGAACCACCGAGGCACAGGGCCCGCATCGCGGCCGGCGCGACGGATTCCGGCCGAGTGCGGCCTGGAACGGGGAGCCCGAGGGGAAAACCAGGCCGGATGGTTTTCCCCTCGGCGGGGCGCGGGGGCGCCAGCCCCGCATCCGATGAAGAATCGCTCTTTCATCGCAGGCGGGCTTCGCCCTGCACCCAGCGAGGAAAAACCTCGCGGTTGTTTCCCTCGCGCTCCCTTTTCCCTTCCACGCGGCGCGGGCCGATGGGTCACTGCCTCGTTGGCCGGCCGACATCCTCAGCCGCGGGCAGGAGGGGATGGGCGGTGTCGCGCTCGAAACCGGCGCGCGCGGACGCCGACATCTGGCCTGGTTCGGTGGTTCGAGGCGGGC
>JBBITY010000426.1:2077-3329 GCA_037440565.1 Desulfurellales bacterium | reverse complement strand
CGGCCGCGCTACGCTACCAGGGCCGACCCGCTGTCCAGGTCATGGTGCGCGATATCACCGAGCGCAAGCGGGCCCAGCAGGCGCTGGCGCAAGAGGCCGAAGTCTCCGCCGCCCTGGCGCTGGTCGGCCGCGAGCTGATCGCGCTGCCGGAGGCGCGGCAGGTCCTGGATCGCTTGTGCCGGCTGACCACGCATGTGTTGCAGTGCGACGCCAGTCACACCTTTCTCTGGCAGGAGAAGGACCAGGTGTACGAAGCGGTGGCCGGGTACGGCGACACGCGGGAAGAGTGGGAGGCAATTCGGCTGCTGCGCTTGCCGCTGGCGGAGAAACTGCAAACGGCGCTCGAGCGCCCGAGTGGTGGCAGGTCACCCAGGAGGACACTCGGGACTTGGTGTCGGTGGAGGTGCTGCGGCAGTTCGACCGATCGGCGGTGCTCGGCGTCTCCCTGCGGCGGGCCGACAAGATCATTGGCGTCCTCACCGGTGAGTACCGGCAACGAAGCGAGCCATTCACGGCCCAGCAGCTCCGCATTGCGCGTGGGATCGCCCATCTGGCGTCGCTGGCGCTGGAAAGCGCCCGCCTCGTGGAGGAGCTGGAACGCGCCGACCGGTTGAAGTCCGAGTTCGTGGCGACCATGTCGCACGAGCTGCGCACGCCGCTCAACGTCGTGATCGGCTATCACGAGTTGCTCGAGGAGGGCGCCTTCGGGACGTTGACGCCCGAGCAGGCGGAGGCCGTGAGTCGCGCTGCCCGCAGCGCGCGCGAGCTGCTCGATCTGGTCAACGCCACCCTCGACCTGAGTCGCCTCGAGGCCAGGCGCATCGCGCTGCACGTGGAGGACGTCGCGCTCGCCGACCTGGCCGCCGAGGTGGCGGCGGAGCTGCGGAGCACCCAAGATGTGCGCGGGTTGAAGTTCGGGTTGGACGTCGCGGCCGACGTGCCTGTGCTGCGAACCGACCGCGTCAAGCTCAAGATGGTGCTCAAGAACCTGCTCGGCAACGCGATCAAATTCACGGAGCAGGGCGGCGTGAGTTTGACGGCGCAGGCCCGCGACAGCGGGGTGGAGATTTGCGTCCGCGACACGGGCGTCGGCATTCCGCCCGAGGCACAGGGCGTCATCTTCGAGGCATTCCGGCAGCTCCACTCGCAACAGCACGGCGGCGCCGGGCTCGGGCTCTACATCGTCCGCCGCCTGCTGGAGGTGCTGGGGGGCCGAATCGCAGTGGAGAGTGAGGTGGGACGCGGCTCGGTG
>JBBITY010000426.1:0-2049 GCA_037440565.1 Desulfurellales bacterium | reverse complement strand
GCATCGCAACCGTGATGCGTGATCCGGAGCAGTGCTTCGGTGCTCAAGCGCGGCCACTACCGGGGGCCGCCGTCTCGAGGGCGGGAGCGCTGCTCCAGCCCGTCCGTCGGTGTTGCGACCGCCGCGCCGGGGTTTCTTCACCCGCTCTCAGCACAGCTCGCGTCGGATCATCTCTTCGGCGATCTGCACCGCGTTGGTGGCGGCCCCTTTGCGGAGATTGTCGGACACCTGCCAGAGCCAGAGGCGATCGCTGCCGAGGTCTTTGCGAATGCGGCCGACCAGCACCTCGTCGTGTCCGGCCACGTCGGCCGGCGTCGGAAAACGGTTGTGGCTCGGGTCGTCCATCACCTTCACGCCGGGGAACGCGGCCAGGGCGGCGCGCGCCCCCTCGACCGAAAGCGGGCGCTCGGTTTCGACCAGCATCGTCGCCGCGTGCCCCACTGGAACCGGGACGCGCACGCAGGTCATGCTGACGGCGAGATCGGGCAAGGACATGATCTTGCGCGTCTCGAACAGGAGCTTCATCTCCTCGGTGGAGTAGCCGTCGCCGCGGAACTGCTCGCAGAGCGGCACGACGTTGTACGCGATCGGCGCGGCGAACGTGACGGCCTTCAGCGGCTCGCCGCGGTGGGCCGCCGCGATCTGCGCCTGCAGCTCGTCGATGCCCGGCCGGCCCGCGCCGCTGACCGCTTGTAGGGTGGTGACGACGACACTGCGAATGCCGGCGGCCCGCCGCAGCGGCTCGAGCACCATCACGAACCCGATGGTCGTGCAGTTCGGGCAGGCGATGATGCCCTGGTGCTGCGCCAGCGCCTCGGGATTCACCTCCGGGACGACCAGTGGAACATTCGGATCCATGCGCCACGTGCTCGACTTGTCGATCGCGATGGCGCCGTGGCGCACGGCCTCAGGAGCCAGCTCTTTCGACAGCGACCCCGTGGCGGCGAAGAAGACGAAGTCGGCGCCGCGAAAGGCGTCGGCGTTGGCAGCCTGCACCGGAACGTCGCGTCCGCCAAAGCGCACGGTCATCCCCGCGGAGCGTTCGCTCGCCAGGGCGCGCAGCTCGCGGATGGGAAAATGGCGCTCGCGCAGGACTTCCAGCAGGACTTCACCGACAGCGCCGGTCGCGCCGACGACGGCCACGACGCGCTCCGGCTTGGGCGCCTCGACAATCTTGTGAGCCTCTTCCGCCATGCGCCGCGATCATCCGGCTGACCGGCGGGCCTGTCAAGCAAGCCGGACGGAAAAGGACGGGAGTCTGGAGACGAAAGTCGAGAGTCGGGGAAGGAGAGATGATGCCAGTGGCGCGTCTCGCATGTGGGATGCCGGGTGTTGTTCATTCGTGGTTCGAGATAATAGTCGGTCCATGAGGCTGGAGGACATTGCCGCCCGCTTTCCGGGCGTCGCGCCGCGCGCCGAGTTCTGGTCGCTGCGCATCGTGCAGGAGCACAACGAGCAGCTCGCCGTGCGGCGCAACGTCGTGCAGCCGGTGCATTTCTCCGACGATGTCGGGGCCATGGTGACGGTCTTCGCCGGCGGCGGAATGGGGTACGCCGGAACCTGTGACGTGACCGCGGGTGGCCTGCGGCGAGCCGCGGCCCAAGCTCTGGAGTGGGCGCGCCACACCGCCGGGCGATGTGTGGTCGATTTCCGGACGCTCCCGCCGCGCGGGCCTGGCCCGGAGCCCGATGTCCAAGGTCCGCAGTCCGACGTTGCGGGGCAGAATCTGTTCGCGGCGCGGCGAGTTTCGACGTCAGCGGATCAGACACCTCTTCGGGGGGAATACGCATCACCCGTCCGCAGGCCATGGGCGTCCGAGCCCCTCAGCAACAAGATCGACCTGCTGCGCCGCGAGTGCGAGCGCCTGAAGACGGATGACCGGATCGTGGACTGGGAAGCGGTCCTGTGGCACACGGACATGGACGTCCTCTTCGTGACCAGTGACGGCAGGCAGGTTCGCCAGCGCTTCCAGTGCCTGGTCCCGATGTTGAGCGCGACGGCGAACGAGGGCGCCGAGACGCAGACTCGCACTTTCGGCGGACACACACG
>JBBITY010000425.1:2496-3339 GCA_037440565.1 Desulfurellales bacterium | reverse complement strand
CAAGCGCTGCCGCAGAGCGGCATCCGTCAGGCCGAGGGTCTCCAGCGCAAAATCGAGCGCATCGCCGGTCACCTGCCAGAAGTCGGCATGCCGGCCCTGAACCGCCCGCAGCCAGGTATACTGGAGCTGCTTGTCGCGCCACAGCGCGGTCAACACGTCGCTGCGCTCACCCAGCACGTCGCGGCATCGTTTCGCCGCCGAGGCAAAATCGAACAGCGTTCCATAGGCGTCGAACACGCAGGCTTTCACGCCGGTCAGAGGGCGGTGATCCACGTCGCCTCCCCGCTTGGTCTTGCCCCGTCTTCTCTTACCGGAGTGCGGCCCCATGACGCCAGGGGAGCATCCATCGACCCGCCCAGGCGGCAAGCGCGGACAACAGCGCTACGGCGCCCAGGTGCCAGAACAGCACCACGATCGATGCATCCCCCAGGTGAAACAGCCGCATGCCGAATGCCCCCAGCGCGGCAACCGCCAGCGCACCGAGTGCAATGGTCGCGCGCGGAAACAGCGGCGCGCCGCGGCGCAGCATCGCCACCATGGCGACCGCAGGCACGATGCCGATGACGCTCGCCGTGGGCAGGCACTCCCAATCGGGGCTCACGGCAAGGGCCGCAGCGCCCAGCTTGAGCCAGTCCTGCACGCAGCCTTCGCCGAGCACGGCCAGCCACAGCGCCAACGGGACGATGGGCACCACGAGGGTCCGGCGGTCACAGCCGGGAACCACGCTGACAAAGGCGGCAAGGGCGGCGGTCAATGCCGTCAGAGCCGTCGCAGCCTGCTCGAACAGAAACCGCGTGTCGCGGAGCATTTCCGCCAGATCGACCTCCGTCGGGCTGAGCACCA
>JBBITY010000425.1:0-2483 GCA_037440565.1 Desulfurellales bacterium | reverse complement strand
GACGATCGCGACATAGGGCACGGCGACCGTTAACCAGATCAGCGCGCGCCGCCACGGCGGCGCCAGCGGGCGGACCGGCCCCGCGTCGGCAGCAAGACGGCGGATCAGTTCGTCCGTGTTCATGCTCGACCCCCCACGCGCAGCGTCTTGCGCAGCGCATTCACGCCGCGATGGACCGCTACCTTCAGCGCGCCCGTGCTCATGCCGCTCGCGGCAGCGGCCTCTTGCAACGACATTTCGCCGAGCTTGAGCATCGTGATCGCCTCGCGTTGACCGCGCGGCAGCCGGTCAATCGCCTGTTTCAACGCCTCCGGATCACCATACGCGTCCGATTTATTCGCGACTTCGGCGGAGAAGGTTACAGTCGGGTCGCATGCGGCGAGGTCCGCGGCGGTTTGCCGCGCATGGCGGCGCGCCGCGTCGGCCAGACGATTGCGCATGATCGCGGCCAACCAGGGCCAGAACGGCCGGCTCGGATCGTAGGTCGCGCGCACCAGATGCAGCGACAACAGCACGTCCTGTACCAGATCTTCGATATCCTCGGGTCCCAGAAACCGTCGCCGGTTCCGCACCGCCTGACGCAGTCGCGGCGTGACCTCCTCCAGCAATTGGACATAGGCATGCCGGTCGCCGCCTTGCGCGGCGCGCATCAGAGTCGCGAAACGACCATCGTCGGCGTGGTTCTGGTCCATGCCCGTTCGGGTCCGAGTCAAAGCGCGCGTTGTCGAACACGTCCTAGTGATCGGGACGACTGTAACCCCTCCCCCGATGACAACGAAGTCAATCGCACGTGAGCGACAGCGCTCACCGCGAAAGGAGACACGACGATGAATTCCAAGACCATGATTGCTCTGTCCGCGGTGCTCGTCCTCGGCATGAGCTCTGCCGCGACGGCCCAGCAGCGCACGGCTCCCAAGCAGCCGCCCGCCGCTGCCGCGCAAGCCCGCGCCCTCTTGGCCGGCTCCCTCCGGGCCGGCCCGATCGGCTACGACTCGGGCGGTGCGGCCGTTTTCGCCGAGCAACTGACCCGCACCTGCACGCTGGCGATGAAGGAGCAGTCCCGCTGCTAAGCCCGACGACGGCTGGCCTGTGATCGCCGCGCGTCCCCACGCGCGGTTGTGGCGAAATGGTTAGAGAAGCGACCGGGGTCGCAAACCGGTCGCCTCTCTCCGCAAGGGCGTAACTTTTTCGGTAGCCTAAGCGAATTGACACCCTGCGGGCGCCGGACGGTGCCTTGCCCAAGAACGGATGGAGGACTCGATGAACAAACGTGTCATGATTGCGTCGGCCCTGGCCGCAGCCGTGGCGGCGCCGAGCATTGCTGCGGCCCAGGGCGGCCCCGCCCCGGCGCCCAGCTTCAAGGCGGAGAAATGCTACGGCATCGCCAAGGCCGGCAAGAACGACTGCGCCTCGACCGGCAACAACTC
The DNA here is from genome assembly GCA_037440565.1 of Desulfurellales bacterium. Taxonomy (GTDB): domain Bacteria; phylum Desulfobacterota; class Binatia; order HRBIN30; family CADEER01; genus JBBITY01. Next base: position 1,056 of record JBBITY010000425.1, on the reverse strand, counting down.
CTGCGCCGGCACCTCGAAGGTCAACGCCGACCCCCGCGCCTGGGTTTACGTGCCCGAGGGCTATTGCGAGCGCATCGTCAACGCCAGCAAGACGCCGAAGGCCTGAGCCGTGGCGGCAAGGGTGGCCATGCCGGCGCGACCGGATCGCGTCACACCGCGCGCCGCAGGTGTGGGCCTGCGGCTGCCGCATCTTGCGGAAGTCGTGGCCACCCGGCCGCCGGCCGAATGGTTCGAAATCCATCCCGAGAATTTCCTCGCCAACCCGCACGCGAGCGAACTGCTCGTCGATCTCGCGCGCGACTACCCGATTTCGGTCCACACCGTCGGCGTCTCGATCGGCAGCGCCGAAGGAATCGACCGCGCGCATCTGCGCCGCGTGCGCGCGCTGATCGATCGGATCGATCCGTTCCTGGTCTCCGGCCACCTCGCCTGGTCGACGCATGCAGGAGACTACCTCAACGATCTGCTGCCGCTTCCCTATGACAGGGATTCGCTTGCCCTGCTCGCCCGCCACATCGACGAGGTGCAGGACGGGCTGGGGCGGCCCTATCTCGTCGAAAACCCGTCGAGCTACGTCGGGTTCGGCGCCTCGACCATGACGGAGGTGGAGTTCCTTTCCGAGCTCGTGCACCGCACCGGCTGTCGCCTTCTGTGCGACGTCAGCAACGTCTATGTCAGCGGCCACAATCTCGGCTTCGATCCCTACCGGTACATCGACGACCTGCCGGCCGGCGCGATCGGCGAACTGCATCTCGGCGGTTTCATGGTGGAGGAGGACGCGGGCGATCCCGACGAAAATATCCTCATCGATACGCATTCGACGCTGGTCGCCGAACCCGTGTGGCCGCTGTATGCCCACGCCGTTCGCCGCTTCGGGGAGGCGCCGACCCTGATCGAGTGGGACAACGACATACCACCGCTCGTAACCCTTCTCGACGAGGCGCGCCGCGCCGACGAGGTTGCCCGCGCCACGCGCGTTGCGGGGCCGCGCCATGCCCTCGCTTGCTGAAACCCAGGCAAATTTGCGCGCGGCGATCGTGGACGCCGCGCCGCTCG
>JBBITY010000424.1:1059-3344 GCA_037440565.1 Desulfurellales bacterium | reverse complement strand
CCGCGCTTCAAGTTCATCATGGAGCGGGCACCGAAGGTCGAAGACGTGGACGTGTGACGGCGCCCGACACCGATCGCCTATGGCGTATCGCCAGACCGACGGAAACGATGTGCGATAGGCGATCGGCGGTACGCGCCTTTTGCACCTTGCAATAGCTGCGCGAAGCGGACTAACGTCGAACCGCTCGGATCAGCTCCAGGGCACGTCTACGAGAGGGGGGTCTCATGAAGTTGCGCAGCCTGTGTGCAGCCGCGATGTGTGTGTGCGCGCCGGCCATCGCCTCGGCGCAGTTCGTCGCCACGCAAGTGACCGCCGGCAATGCTGCGACGACATTGTTCGGGGGCACCGATGCCGACGGCGGGATCGGCGACTGGTACGTCACCAACGGGGTGGTCGAAGCGATCATCGACGACGTCGGCCCGCAGCCGGATCTGGTGCCGCTGCTCGGGTCCGGCGCGCCGCCCAAGCAAAGCGAGGCGGCCTTCACCGGCGGCTCGTTGATCGACCTCGGCCGCGTCGGCGCCAACAACGATCAACTCGGCCAGATGTTCACCGTTGGCGGACTGAGCACCGCCAACTTCATCCTCTACGGCACGGTCAGCGCCTCCACGACGGCCTCTTCAGCGACGGTCAGCGTCTCGGGGCCGCTGTTGGGATTCGACACCGGCGCCAGCCCCGTCCCACCCGCCAACCTGATCGTCACGACGGAGTACACGGCCAACGGCAGCGATCCGTTCTTGACCGTCACCTCGACCGTGACCAACACGCATCCGACCAATACGGCCGTGGGTCTGGGCGGGTTCATCGACGCCTTCGTCTGGGTGCAGCGCGGCGTCGTGCCCTTCTCCCCTCTCCCCGGCCGCGGCTTCACCCATCAAGAGCTCGATTTCAACAACCTCGGCGCGGCGCTCGAGCTGCCGAGCTTCGCCGCAGGGCCCGGCAACATAAGCCCCGCCGACGGAGTGATCGATCCCCCGAGCGGCGGCACCGCGGGCGAGGTCGCCTATGGCCTGCTCGGGGACCAGGCGAGCCTCGATCCGGACGGACCCGGTGGAAGCCCGCCGGTGGTCGTGACTGTCAACACCCTGCTCGGCGTCAGCAGCAACCTCATCACGGCTTTCGGCAACCTCCCGGTCGGCAGTCTCCCGCCGGGAGGCGTGCTCTCTTACACGCGCCGGATTTACGTCAGCAACCGCAACGATGTCGCCAGCGTGGCCAACGGAATGATCGGCGCGCTGGCGGCGCGCAACTCGTTCTCGACCGGCACCATCTCCGGCAATGTCGATGCGACGGATACGCCGGACGTCGCCGCAAGTATCATCGCGACCAGGACGGGCGGCGCGACGATCCCCGGTTTTGCCACCGGCGCGCCGGTCACGCACTTCCGCACCAACGCCGCTGGTGCCTTCGGCAACATCACACTGCCGGTCGGCGAATATAGCCTGGAGGTCCGCGCGCCCGAGCGCGACCCGGTCACGGTGACCGGTGTGGTGGTGAGCGCGGCCACCGATACGCCCGTCGCCATACCACAGCTCTCCGGGCTCGGCACCATCCAAGTGAGCGTCTTCGAGCGCGGCTTACCGGGCGGCGCCCCACCGGCCCTCGTCCCGGCAAAGCTCACCTTCAAGGGCATCGACTCGACGCCCGATCCCAATTTCAAGCACGACTTCGACGCGCTGGCCCTGCAGTCGGTCGGGCCGCCGGAGGACATCCAACCGGAGACGTTCGGCGGCGGGCCGGCGCAGCGCAACTTCGCGTATCTCTACGCCGGCACGACGGCGCTCCAGCTCCGGCCCGGACGCTATGAGGTGTACGCTTCGCGCGGCATCGAGTACTCGGTGAGCCGCCGCAAGGTGCGCATCAAGGAAGGCAAGACGAAGAAGCTCAAGCTCAGGATCAAGCGCGTGGTGGACACCACGGGCTTCATCTCCGGCGACTTCCACATCCACTCCGCCCGCAGCTTCGACGCCTCGGCACCGCTGCGCGACCGGGTCGCCTCGTTCGCCGGCGAGGGGGTGGAGGTCATGGTCAGCACCGACCATGACTACCATGTCGATTACGGTCCGGTCATTCAAAGCCTCGGCCTCGGCAGCCACATCACTTCGATTGTCGGGAACGAGGTCACCGGTTCAGTGCCCAATCCGCCCGCCCTCGCGGACGGCATCGGTCACATCAACGCCTGGCCGCTTCCTGTGCAGCCGTCCGAGCGGCGCGACGGTGCGATCGAGGACGAGTTCGTCGCTCCGAACTTTGTGTACAGCCGGCTGCGGAGTCAGGGAGCCGAG
>JBBITY010000424.1:0-1047 GCA_037440565.1 Desulfurellales bacterium | reverse complement strand
CCAATACAACCATCCGCGCGCGGGGCTGTCGGGCCTGACCTCGATCGGCTTCTTCAACAACTTCGGCTACGATCCCGACCTGCCGATCACGAGTAGTCCGAACGACCTCTTATTGGACGACGACATCATCGGCCCGGGCGTCTCGGGCATCAGCAACCCCGACGGTCTCCGCAACATCGACTTCGACGTCTTGGAGATCGGCAACGGCCCCAACATCCCCGGCTACATCGCTGTCCGGCGCGACTGGTTCTCGCTGTTGAACCAGACCGATTTCCGGACGATCCCATTCATTGCAGGAACGGGCGTGTCGGATTCGCATCGCGTCACGATGGAAAGCGCCGGCTACTTCCGGTCATACGTGGGCCGTTCGGGCGACGATCCGGCGACGCTCGACGCCAGCACCTTCAACCACAACATCGCAGCGGGCGACCTCATGGCGACCACCGGGCCGTTCATCGAGTTCTGGATTGACGAGAGCGGGGGCAGTCGAGCGGGTCTCGGTCAGATCATCGCCCCCTCCACTCCCGAGGTCACCCTGCGCATCCGCGTTCAAGCCACCAACTGGCTGCCGGTCGAGGAGGTGCGAGTGTATGCCAACGGTTTCCTCAGCATGACGTTCGACAGCACCACGTCGCCGGCCGTCTTGCCCGGGCCGGACAATCCGCGCGCGCAGGGCCGTGGCCAGGTCGTGCGCTTCGACGCCGAAATCCCGGTCACGCTGGCCGTCGATACCTACTTCGTCGTCGAAGCGGGCGCGAAGCTCTCTCCCCTCCCCACGCCGCCCGACTTCGCCAACATGATCGTGCCGGACCTGGTTCCGCTCGGTTTCACCAACCCGATCTTCGTCGACCTGGCGGGCGACGGCTTCGATCCGCCGGGCCTGCCCGTGATGGCATCGGTGAAGGGCAGCGAACCCTTGCCCGCATTTGCGCGAGTCCAGCGCCGCGATGAATCCGTCTGGGCTCGAATGCGCGGGTGGGGACGCGGCGCACTGGCAAGCTTGCGGCAGTGGGGCGCGGCTGTGGCCGGGGACGAGCAGGAACCGCT
>JBBITY010000423.1:0-3351 GCA_037440565.1 Desulfurellales bacterium | reverse complement strand
AAGGTCATCGGCGGCCTGTTCATCGACGTGTTCGAGGAGGAGGCCGCGAAGCTCCGCGACGTCGCCTTCCTGGCGCAGGGCACGATCTACCCGGACGTGATCGAATCCGCCGCCGCGAAGAGCGGCAAGGCGCACGTGATCAAGAGCCACCACAACGTTGGCGGCCTGCCCGTGCGCATGCGGCTCGAGCTGGTCGAGCCGCTGCGCGAGCTGTTCAAGGACGAGGTGCGCCGCATCGGTCTCGAGCTCGGCCTGCCCGCGGAGATGGTGTACCGCCATCCCTTCCCGGGCCCGGGCCTGGGCGTGCGCATCCTGGGCGAGGTCACGCCGGCGGCCGCGGCGACGCTGCGGCTCGCCGACCACATCTTCATCGAGGAGCTGCGGCGCGCCGGCTGGTACGAGAAGACCAGCCAGGCCTTCGCGGTGTTCCTGCCGGTGAAGAGCGTCGGCGTCACCGGCGACGGCCGGCGCTACGAGCCGGTGATCGCGCTGCGCGCCGTGGAGACCGTGGATTTCATGACGGCGCGCTGGGCGCCGCTGCCCTACGAGCTGCTCGACGTCTGCTCGCGCCGCATCGTCAACGAGGTGCCAGGCGTGTCGCGCGTGGTGTACGACATCACCGGCAAGCCGCCGGCGACAATCGAGTGGGAGTGAGCGGACCGCGAGGAGGACGCTTCGACGGGCAACGCAATGCGGCCTTCAGAGCCCGCAACGAACGTTGGGAACTGATCGGGCAGACGCAGCACCGCCATGTGCGAGCCTTGACCCTGAACCTGCAGCGAGAATACCTTTGCCAGGAACGGCATCATCTGTGGCTCGAGAGGTGTGGCTCATGCGATTTCCGGTCTACGCGTTGGCAGCGTGCGCGGTGATGCTGGGGGCGACGGGCGTGCGGGCGCAGGAAATGCGTCCGGGCACCTGGCAGGTGACGCGGACGACGACGGACGCCGGGGCGAATGCGCGGCTCGAGGCGATGCGCAAGCGCATGGCAAGCGCGACGCCGGAGGAACGCAAGCGGATGGAGGCGCTGGCGGCCGCGGGTGTCGCAGTGCCCGGCGCGCAGCCGGGGCAGGTCACCTCCAGGGTGTGCGTCACGCCGCAGGAGGCCGCGCTGCGCGACATCGCGGCCGCCGGCAAGGAAGGCTGCAAGCGCCAGGTGCTGGAGAAGAGAGGCGATACCGTTCACGTGAAGTCCATCTGCCCCGACGGCAGCACCAGCGACTTTACGGTCACCTTTCACGGCGACAAGGCCTACGACGGCAAGCTCACCATGGTGATCGCAGGTCTGCCGGGCCCGAAGACGACGAACCTCTCGGGCAGATGGCTCGCCCCGAACTGCGACAAGTCCCTGAAGTAGCTGCGAAGTCGCTGCAGCCCTCGACGAACGCTGATTCCTGAGCTCAGTCTTCCTTGCGGCCGTGGCGGTCGAAGAGCAGCCACAGCGCCAGGGCGCCGAGCGCGACGTCCAGGACGACGAGGTAGACCACGCGCAGCACCGGCCCCGGTGCTGTCAGCCTGAGATAAAGGCCTGGCCGAGGCGTCATGGGCGTGTGCGCAATGCCGCTCTCCGGGTGCAGCGCCGCCCAGTTCACTACGGCGAGCATGCACAGGACCACTGTGGCCGTCACGATCCGGAAGCGGCGCGATCCGGTGTCGGCCCGCGAGAGGACCGGCAGCCAGCCGGCAAATGCGAACGCGCCGCCGACCAGCACGAGCACCCAGCGGGGAGCATGCATCTGGTTCGGATCGGAGGGCACGATACCTAGCGCGCGGCCGATGATGTACAGGCCTGCGCCGGTGAAAGCGATCGTGAGGAACGGCGAGGCCGGCGCTCTTAGGGCCCGCGCGGAGTTCTGCTCGTTCATCTTCGGAGGCTCCCCGGGTCTGGCGGTGCAGTTCGCTGCCCGCGGACCTTTACCCGAAACCCGGGCAGAAGCAAGTGGGGTAGCGTGGTCGATGATGTCACGATGAGCCGTTGCCCCGGCAGGCGCTGTTGTAGCTTCGGGATCATCGGGCGGCGCCGGCGCATTCCATGATCCGGCTTGCATGCCTGTGTTGCTGGCGATCAGACGCGTGAGCAGTTACTGTTCCCGTCCACTCCCGGTCCGCGATGAGCGTCGATGTATCGAGGCGCGGGGATCGAGGATGGACGGTCGTCCTGAACAGCTCGGAGGGGAGCGCGCCGATGCGCAGGAGCTCGGTCGCGACGAGGCGCCTGCAAGTGCGGGCACTGCGCATGCTGGCTGCTCGACAATGTGCATGACGACAACCGCGGCTAGGATATTCCGATTGACCGAAGAAACGATTGGTATCTTTCCTGGCTGGAATCGGCGGCGCGCCTCGGACACATGGAGAGCGCGATGCAGGCGGCAGAGAACCTCCAATACGGGAAGAATGGCGCGGCGAAGGATCTGGCGGCGGCATACGGGTGGTATGCGATCGCCGAGACGATGATCCGCAACCCCTGCGTCGTCCCCGGGACGGCCTGTGCATCGCGCCGTGTGGCCTGGAGCGGCGGGGATGAACAGGCGATCGAGGCAGGGCCTGCGGTTCGCGCACTCACCCAGGTGACCTTGCCATGCAAGTGACCTTCGTCGACATCCTGCTCGCCACCAGCATCGTGCAGTCGCTGGCGCTGGCGGCGTTCCTGCTGCTGCCGGCGAACATCCGCCTCACCAGCAATCAGTTGCTCGCGGCCACGGCGCTCAGCTTCGCGGCCTGGCTCGGCGAGATCTTCCTCTACGGCACCGGGCTCGCGCTCGAGCACCCGAACCTCGCCTACCTCGGCACGCTGCTGGGGCTGCTGCAGGCGGGCGGGCTCTATCTCTACGCCCGGTCGCTCATGTACCGCGACTTCCGGCTGCGCTGGCAGCACGCGGTCCACACGCTGCCGTTCTGGATCGTCTCCGCCATCTTCCTGGTGGAGTACTACCTGCAGCCCGTGCAGGTGAAGCTCGGCATCCTCTCGCAGCGGGACCACCCGGGGGTACTCACCTCGCCGTTGCTGGCCGTGGCCATCCACGTCGTCGTGCTCGCCTACCTCTACGCGACCATCCGCGCGATCAACCGCTTCGGTCTCGACGTCCGGCGGATCTTCTCCAGCCTCGAGAACAAGCAGCTCGCCTGGTTGCGCTCGCTGCTCGTGGGCTATGCGGTCGTCTGACGGTGAGCATGTTCTACTGCCTCGCCGCGCACGTCCTGAAGACGAAGTACGGCATGCACCCGCTGGTCGTGACCTGGGCGCCGCACATCTATACGGACTGGGGCTGGAAGAACTTCAAGGCGTGGATCCACGCCGGCTTCGACAACTACCTGTGCACGCCCAACGGACGGGTCCACCGCACGCTCACC
>JBBITY010000422.1:0-3384 GCA_037440565.1 Desulfurellales bacterium | reverse complement strand
CAACTGGCGCAGCGAGCCCGCCGCGGCATTGCGCGGATTGGCGAACAGGGGCTCGCCGGCCTTGGCGCGGGCGCGGTTGAGCTCCTCGAAGGCGGCGCGCGGGAAAATGACCTCGCCCCGCACCTCCAGGCGCTGGGGAACGGGGCGCGCCGACCCGCGGCGGTGTTGCAAGCGGAGCGGAACCGAACGGATCGTGCGCACGTTGGCGGTGACGTTCTCGCCGGTGATGCCGTCGCCGCGGGTGGAGGCGACACTGAGCTCGCCGCCGGCGTAAACCAGTTCGACCGCCACGCCATCGAGTTTCGGCTCGCTGACGTACTCCACTGCCTTCTCCGTACCCAGAAAGCGACGGACACGCGCGTCGAATTCGAGAAACTCTTCTGCCGACATCGCGTTATCGAGCGACAGCATCGGGACAGAGTGCCGGACCGCGTCGAACTTCTCTGCCGGCGGTGCGCCGACGCGCTGGGTCGGCGAAGTCGGGCTGGCCAGCTCGGGGTATCGCTCCTCAAGTTCGACCAGACGGCGAAAAAGCGCATCGTACTCGGCGTCCGAGATCGTCGGGTTGTCCCAGACGTAATACCGGATGTTGTGCTCCTCGATCTCGCGCCGCAGCCGTTCGACCTCCCGAACGATGGCGGCGTCCCGCTTGCGGGTCGACACGCGCGACAATATAGCCGCTTTTTCATCGGGGGCAACGAAACGGCCAGCGCGCCATTGGGGACTTGCGGGCCGGCGAGCGGCAGCCGGCTTTTGTCTTGACCGGGACGAGGTCAGGTGCGTATATGGCCGCAATCATTGGCCTGGGGACGGGCATGCCCTCAATGCGGAACCTTCGGGGAAGTCGGCGCTGGATATGCGCCGCGGCGATGTGCGCGGTGGTGGTGTGCGGCGGCTGCGGTGGCAGTGACATTGTGCCGAATGGCGCCGGGACGGGGTCGGTCAGCCTGCGTGCGGTGTGGGAGGGCAATGGCGGCGGCGCGTCGTTCGACGGGGACAGCGACGTTCCTGCAGCCGTGCGGACTGTCGAGGTGCGCATTGCGGCTGGCGGGCGGGTATTTCGCGAGTTCGTCGATCCCCGTCTGACGCGGCAGGTCGTGATTGACGGTGTGCCGACTGGGCCTGCGGCGGTAGCCGTCCTCGGCTACGATGTCCACATCGGCCAACTTCCGGATCCCAACGAGGTCGACCTGACGCCGTCCTTTGCAAGCGAGGACGTGGCGATCCAGGTGCGGGCCGGGAAGACGACGGATGCGGGTGAGGTGACGGTGCTTGCGAGGCCGTTCGTTACGGACTTGGTGCCAGTCCCGGGTGGCCTCGATGTGCCGCCGTCGACTCGGGTGGAATTCCTGTTGGCCACGGTACGGGGCGACATCAATCCCGATTCAATCGATATCGCTATCGACGGGGTTGCGCAGGTGTCAGCCGGTGTACCCGTATCCGGTGCCGAGCTGACGCCGTGCCGCGACGGCGGGCCCAGTCCCTGCGGTGGGCTGGATCGGCAGGTGAGCGGCTATCGATTCCGCGCCGCGGGAGCGGAACTGCCGGAGCGCAGTTCGATCGCAATCCGTGTGCGTGCGGCAGATGAAGGGGACCCGCCCCGCACGGTCGACTTCATTTACACGTTCGAGACTGCGAGTGCCGGCTAGCCTTTGGTGCTTCAGGAAGCGAACCGTATCGAGTTGGGACGGTCGGTAGAGCCGAGAAGGACGGCCAGGGGAGGAGGGCAAGCGTGCGCACACGGAGGCGACAAGCGATATGGGCGTGCTGCTTGGCCGTGGCAACGGCGTGGCCCACGGCCGCTGCAGCCAATTCGCGCTCCAGAGCGCTCTACGCGAAGGGGCTCGTTCCCTTCCACGCCCAACGCTGGGAAGAGGCCCTTCGGCTCTTCGATGCCGCGGTCCAGGAAGACGCGCAGGACGCCTTGGCGACGTACTACCGCGGTCTCAGTGCCGCCCGACTCGGACTGATCAAGGAAGCGACGAGGGACATCGATCGGGCGGCCCAACTTCGCCCGGACCTGCCGGGTGCAGCGCTGGACCTCGGCATTCTGCACTTCGAGGCCGAGGCGTATGCGGATGCGGAAGACTGGCTGCAACGCGCCTATCAGCAGCCGCGCGATCGCTTTGCCGCGGCGCTCTTTCTCGGGCTGAGTCGATTCCGCCGCGGCGACGACGCCGGAGCGCGGACCTTTTTTGAGGAGGCCGCACGGGACCCGGCTGTACGGGCGTCCGCACAATATTATGGGGCGCTGGCACGACTGCGGCTCGGACAAACCGATGAGGCTCGCCACCTCCTCGAGCAAGTGCCCGCCGAGCAGCCAGACTCCGAGATCGGACAAGCGGCGCGCCAGTACCTCGAAACGGTGCCAGCGGCGCGGTGGGAAGCGGGGGCACCGGAAGGAGGAGAAGCGCCGTGGGTGCTCCACGGCACCGTCGGCTTCGCCTACGATTCCAACGTGGTCCTGGCGCCGGATGACGCGGCGATCAAGGACAGTCGAAGCATCAGCCGCGAAAGTGACGGGCGTGCGGTCGTCGCCTTCGGGGGGCGCTATCGTCTTCTCGATACGGCCTCCGTCGTCGGGAATCTCTCGTACGACCTTTCGCAGAGTGTGCACTTCCGGCTGACGGATTTCGATCTGCAAGGTCACCGGGTGCGCCTGGATGTCGCGACCCGCCCGGCGCGGCTCCAGTACGGCCTTACGGGTCTCTATGACTTTTACGCCCTCGACTACCGCAGCTTCTTCCATGAGGGGATCGGCACTCCGTGGGCCACGTTGTTCGAGGGACAAGTGTCTGCGACCCAGGTTTACTACTCCTTCCGCAGCCGGGACTTCTTCCGCGAACCCTTCGACCCCTTTCGCGACTCGTTCAACCAAGCGGTCGGCCTGCGCCAGTTCTTCTTGCTCGGTGAGGTCGGCCGTGTGCTCAGCATCGGCTACCAACTGGACGACGAGGATCCGATTTCGACGAGCGGCAATGACTTCGAATATGTCGGGCACCAGTTCGACGCCAACGTGGCCTTCGGACTGCGCGACTGGACCCGCGGAGTGGTGGGTTACCTCCTGCGCTTCGAGGACTATCAGTTCCGCAATAGTCGCACCGGCACTGGACCCCGCTTCGGCGTGCGTCGGCACGACAAAGAGCACCAGCTCGTGGTGCATTTCGACCGCCCGCTGGTGCCGCACCTGAGCGCGAATCTGGAATACTTCGGCACGCTCAATGACTCGAACATTCCAGCCTTCGAGTACGACCGCCATGTCGTGTCGCTCGGCGTGCGGCTCGAGTTTTGATTGCAGAGCGGAGGGGCATCATGCGCTGTCGGTACGCGACTCTCGCAGCCAGCATTCTGGTGTCATGCTGTTTGGCCAGCGGCCGCGCCACC
>JBBITY010000421.1:1008-3386 GCA_037440565.1 Desulfurellales bacterium | reverse complement strand
CCGCAGGTCGTGCTGCGCGTGGAGGACGACGGAATCGGCATGGACGCGGAGACGTGCCGCCGGGCGTTCGAGCCGTTCATGACCACCAAGTCCCGGGGCACGGGGCTGGGGCTTTCGATCTGCGAAAAGATCGTGGAGCTGCACGGCGGGACGATCCACATCGACAGCGCCCTCGGCAAGGGCACGGCCGTGACGGTGCGGCTGCCGATCGAGCAGCCGATCGACGCGCTCGGGGGTTCGGCATGAGCGTTCGCGTTCTGATCGTCGAGGACGAGAGCCTGATCCGCTGGTCGCTGCGCCAGAAATTCGAGGAGCGCGGCTACCAGGTGGTGGAGGCGGAAACCGGCGCCGCCGCCGTGCAGGCCCTGGACGGGGCCGGCTTCGACCTGGTGATGCTGGACTACAAGCTGCCCGACATGACCGGGCTCGATGTGCTGCGCTCGGCGCGCCAGGCCGACAACGACGCCGTCGTCGTGATGATGACCGCCTACAGCACGATCGAGAACGCCGTCGATGCCATCAAGCTCGGGGCGTTCGACTACATCTCCAAGCCGTTCCAGATGGACCGCCTGCTGTTCGTGGTCGATAAGGCGCTGGAGACCACCAAGCTCCGCCGCGAGGTCCGCGAGTTGCGGCGGAACCTGGCGCGCGAGTACGGCACGGACACGATCATCGGGCAGGACCCGTCGATGGTGCGACTGCTGGAGATGGCCAACCAGGTGGCGCGGACCGGCGTCTCGACGGTCTTCCTGCGCGGCGAGACGGGCACGGGAAAGGACCTCGTGGCGCGCGTCATCCACCAAAAGTCCGAGCGCGCGGCGCAGCCGTTCATCAACATCACCTGCACCGCGCTCTCGGAAACGCTGCTTGAAAGCGAGCTGTTCGGCCACGAGCGCGGCGCTTTCACCGACGCCAAGGCCCAGAAGAAGGGACTGCTCGAAGTCGCCAACGGCGGCACGATCTTCCTGGACGAGATCGGCGACATGCCCGCGGCGCTCCAGGCCAAGCTGCTGCGCTTCCTCGAGGAGCGCCGCTTCCGGCGCGTGGGCGGCACGCGCGAGATCTCGGTCGACGTGCGCGTCATCGCCGCCACGAACCGCGACATCGACCAGGCGATCGAGGACGGGGCCTTCCGCCGCGACCTGATGTACCGGCTGAACGTGGTCACGCTGTTCCTGCCGCCGCTGCGGGCGCGCGGCAACGACATCCGCCTGCTGGCGCAGCACTTCGTGGCCCGCTTCGCGACCGAGTTCAAGAAGCCGGTCAACAGCATCACCCAGGCGGCGTACGACATGCTCCAGGGCTACACCTGGCCCGGCAACGTACGCGAGATGCGCAACGTGATCGAGCGCGCCGTCCTGCTGTGCAAGACCGACAAGGTCGACGCCGAGGACATCATGCTTGGCCGCTCCGACCAGCGGCCGTGGGAGTGGGACATCGAGCACATCAACCTGCCGCCGCACGGCTTCGATTTCGAGAAGCTCCAGCGCCTCGAACGCCACCTGCTGCTCCAGGCGCTCGAGCGGACCAACTACAACCAGAGCGCGGCGGCCAAGCTGCTCAACCTGACGCGCGACCGGCTGCGCTACCGCTTGCAGAAACACGGGCTGGACTGACGCGCCCGCCGGACGGACCGAAGTAGTAGCGAGTAGCGAGTCGGCCGGGCTGAGTCTTCGCAGCCCAGCTTTGTTAGCGCAGTCGTAGGGGCGAGCCTTGTCCTGTTGACGCGCTTGACGATTCAAGCCACGAAAGCGCGGCAGTCGCCCAAACGTCTTCTCTTGACGTTCTTCGGGGGGGTACGATTCCGATTGGGGCCGAAGATTTCACGATACAGGGAGGTTCTGCATGGCTCCGGCAGCCAAACGCACCCCGAGAGTATTCCTTCTGCGACAGGTCGGGCGGTTGCTTGCCCGTTCGGCCGCTATCTTCCTCTTGTTCGCGACGCCGAGCGCGCCCGCAACAGTATACTGCTACTATGTCGCTCAGGTTGGACCCGAGATGGTCTGTTCCGAGTGCGTGAGTACGTCCTGCGGCGCGTGCCTCAGTCAGTACAATTTTTCCACACCGGAGATCATCATCTGCACGCCGTTTCAGTACGTCAGCGTTGCACCGGAGGGGCAGTCAGGCATGGACACGTACGGATTTGAATCGCGTTCGTGTTTTTCATACTGGACATGCACGCCCCCAGTCTCGTGTACCGGACAGGATTGCCATCGTGGGTTCTTCATCGACAACAGCGAAGAGTGGGGCTGGCAGGACTACCTGACGGGGCAAGCCTGTACGCCTTGATGCTTCGTCTTTGCGAGAGTCTCCCATGTCGTGTGCCGTTGCAATAGTCGCACTGTTTCTTGTGGCGTCGTCTCCGTGTACGGCTGGCC
>JBBITY010000421.1:0-988 GCA_037440565.1 Desulfurellales bacterium | reverse complement strand
CTTGCGAATGGTGCTGTCTGAGCGCAACGCGATTCGCACGGGAACGCTGCGCTGGTCGCGCTGCGATTACCGAAAGGGGGAGGCGACGCGCGCATTCTATGAATCACGAATAGCCGGCGGTGATCTGGTACTGCGCGTGTTGTCTGACGGCGATGCCGTATCGCGCGACCCGCGCGACCCCCGTTCGCCGCCGGATCACGGTCCCATGAACGTGCTGTACCGCGACGGCGAATGCTGGACTCACGAGGAACTCTCCGTTTTCGCCGAGGTCTGGCCCACCGGACACGGTTTCAGCGGCACGCCCGATCCGCGCACCTTCGGTCTCGCAACCGTCGTTTCTTTCGAGACACTTGACGAGACCGTCTGGCTCGGCGCGTCCGATGGCGAGCGGGTGTCGCCGTGCGAGGAGTTCGACGAGCACGGCATGACAATTGTGAAGGCGAGGGATGGCAACGACGAAGTCTCATACGTGATCGACCCCGCGCGCGGATGGAACCCGGTGCGGATCACGCGCCGCGCGAACGGACTCGTGACCCAGGAGATGCGCTGCGAGTTGGCGGAGTTTGACGGCTACTGGTTTCCACGCCGAATCGAGTACTTCGACGCTGACTTTGAGAACGGATCGCGCCCGGCCGAGATCGTTGAAGTCGAACACGCCGCATTCAATCGCCCGGGCGACCCGGCGCGGCTCGGTCCGGGGGACATCCGGATCGACATTGGAACCAACATTCACCGATTCAACCGCGAGACGCAGGAGCACGAACTGACCTTCTGGGACGGCGAGAAGCTGATTTCGCAGGACGAGTACCTCCGCCGCGCCGCGGCCGGTGAACTGCGCGCCGGCGAGATGTTCCGCGCGGCGGATGCCCACAACCGCGCCGCGATCGAGGCGATGCTCGATTCAGGCCTACGTCCGTATGGCTGGTACTTCACGGGACGATCCACCGGCGGCGCCACGTTCAGGAACTTCGAGTCGCAGTGGGAGGCC
>JBBITY010000420.1:0-3393 GCA_037440565.1 Desulfurellales bacterium | reverse complement strand
GAAATGGATTCCGGCTGACAAGCTGCAGCGGCAGTAGCGCGCCCGAATAATCATGCGCCGGCTCGGCTCATCCAAGGTCGTTCTCCTCGTCGCGACCGTTCTTGTCCTGTGGCTCGCGGCGGCCTTGGCCGGCCATCTCCATCCCGGTTCGGTAGGCGGTTCGGTCAGGAGCGAGTGTCAACTGTGCAGCGTGGCACGCGCCGGCCTCGGCGTTTCACGGAGTGGCCCCGCGTTGTTCGGGTTGGTGCCGGTGGGCTGGCTCGTTCTGCAGGCCGCCGCCATGGCGCCCGCCCGTCCGTTTCAAGCCCGCCCACCGTCGCGCGCCCCTCCTGTACGTTAGTTCTATCCCCTGCAGCACCTCGCGGTCCGGCGGGAACTCGGACCCGCGCGCTGCAGCCCGCTCAATGCGGAACAAACGGACAGGAGCACCCATGCGCCATTTGAGATGTCTGTCCCTCGCGCTGGTGGCCGCCATGTTTCCGATGACGGCCAGCGGTGACGACTCGACACAGGAGATCGAACAACTGAGAAGGGAGGTCCAAGCGCTGCGCCAAGCCGTGCGCGAGCTGCGAGAGGCGCTCGAGCAACAGGGCCAAGCGGCGCCTGCGGCCGCAGCCGAGACCGAACGAGAGAAGGCATTGGAGGCCGAAATTCGCGCCGCCATGCCGCAACCCACGCCGGGAGCCGCCGCGCCGACGGGTCCTGAGACGGCCGCGGCTCCAGCCGCTCAGCCTGCCATCGGGCCGGGTGTCGGCAAGAGCTCATCGATCTTGAATCCAGACATCAGCCTCAACGGGGACTTCACCTTCTTCGGGACCGACAACAAGCAGCTCAACAAGGCCAACCGCTTCAGCTTTCGCGAGGCCGAGATCGGCTTTCAGGCGCCGATCGATCCGTTTGCGCGCGCCGACGCCTTCGTCACCTTCGGTGAAGGCGAGGCGGCCGAGATCGAGGAAGCGTACGCGACCTTCCTGACACTGCCCTTCAACCTGCAGGCGCGCGCCGGCAAGTTTCGCGTCTCCTTTGGCAAGAACAACCTCCTGCACCGCCACGCCTTGCCGCAGACGGACCGGCCATTCGCCGAAGCGGCGAACTTCGGAGAGGAGGGATTGGCGGGCACCGGCGCCGGCGTCAGCTACCTGGTACCCAACCCCTGGGACCAGTACTTCCTGCTCACCGCCGAGGTCGTCAACGGCCTCGGCGAGGAGATCGAGGAGGCCCAGGGCGTTCCGCTAGAGGAGCCAGCCACGTCGCGCGCCTTCCGCGACTTCGTGTATGTCGGCCACGCGCAGAGCTTTTTCGACCTCGACGCCGACAACAACATCGAGATGGGAGGCTCGGTGTTGTTCAGCCTGCCCAAGCACGGTGACCAGACCAAGATCTACGGTGTCGACCTCACGTACCGCTGGCGCCCGCTCGGGCAGGCGGGTTACCGCCAATTCCTCTGGCGCAGCGAGGGCTATTTCACCCAGCAAGAGGTGCGCTCCAGCGACTCGGCGGCGGGACCGGCGGCGTTGTTCGTGGACGATGCGCTGCTCACCGAGGATGGCACGCTCGATAGCGCCGGCTTCTACACCTACGGCGAGTACCGCCTCACACAGCGCATCTGGCTCGGCACCCGCGTTGACTGGGATGAGATACCCGCGCACCGTCACGACACCGAGTGGGGTGTGCATCCCTACCTGACCGTCGCCCCGACCGAGTTCGGCTACTTTCGGCTGGGGTACCAGTACGCCGAGTCAGATCGGCTGGAGCAGAAGCGGTCGCATCGCGTCTGGCTGCAGTACAATTTCTCGCTTGGACCGCACGCCGCGCACGCCTTCTAGGGGGGAGAAACAGCGTCATGAAAGCGATGGATGCAGGCCGACTCCGAGGCAAACACTCTGCGTTGTTGTGCCAGGGCGCGAAATTGATTTTCGGGTTGGGGTGTTTGGCAGGCGAGCTTGGCGCTGGCGTGTTCGCCCTGGCTTGCGTTACGGGCGAGCCGGCGTTCGGTGCCGGCAAACTGTACGTGGTAACCACCACACCTGATCTCGCCGCGATCGCACGCGAGCTCGGCGGAGAGCGCGTGGAGGTCGAGTCCTTGGCCCTCGGTACGCAAGACCCACACTTCGTCGATCCGAAGCCCAGCTTCATCGTGAAGCTCAACCGCGCCGACCTCTACGTCAAGCGCGGTCTGGATATGGAGGTCGGTTGGGCCCCCGTGCTGGAGAAAGGAGCACGCAATCCCAACATCCTGTACGGAGCGCCAGGGTACGTCGACGCTTCGAGCGGCGTCGCGCCGCTGGAGGTTCCGGCGGGTGCCGTGAGTCGCGCCCTCGGCGATGTTCATCCGTACGGCAACCCGCACTACCAGCTCGACCCCGCGAACGCGAAGATCATCGCGCGCAACATCTTCGACGGGCTCGGCCGCGTGGACGCGGCCGACAAGCCATACTACGAGCAGCGACTGGCGGACTTCACCCGACGGGTAGACGAGAAGCTGGAGGGGTGGCTGCAAGCGCTGGCACCGTATCGAGGCACGAAGGTAGTGACGTATCACAAGAGCTGGGACTACTTCGCCCGGCGCTTCGGCCTGGACATCATCGGGACGATGGAGCCGAAGCCCGGCGTGGCACCCTCGCCAGCTCACCTCGCCCGATTGATCACGTTGATGCAGGCTGAGCACTGCAGGCTCATCATCAAGGAGCCGTTCTATCCGGAGAACCTCACGCATGTGGTGGCGGACAAGACGGGGGCGACCGTGCTCGTTCTGCCAGGGTCCGTCGGTGGTGTGCCCGGAACGGAGGACTACTTCACCTTCATCGACTACAACGTGAGGCAGGTGGCCGCCGCCCTTAGCGCTGTTGAAAAAATCCCCCCTGGCGCAGATCGCAAGAGCGACGGGAGGGCTCCCGGCCGCGAGGCTGACGCTGTCTTACGCCGGCACCGTTCCTGCGGGGTGGAGCATTGCTTCACGCGGAGCGATCTTTCCCCGAGCCTCAGTGCGGTGAGGGCTGCGTCATGACGGCACTCATCCAGTTCGAGCGGGCGAGCTTGGGCTACGGCCGCCGCACCGTGCTCGCGGAGGTGAATCTCGGTGTGGAGCGGGGCGACTTCCTCGGCATCGTCGGCCCCAACGGCGCGGGCAAGACGACCTTGCTGAAAGGGCTGCTCGGCACCCTGAAGCCGCTCAGCGGCCGGGTGCGCATTGCGACCGGCGCGGCGCGGTTCGGCTACGTGCCCCAGCGCGAGTTCGTCGACGAGACGTTCCCGCTCACCGTGCGCGAGATGATCATGATGGGGCGGTTCGCGTGCATCGGCGTGTTGCGGCGGCCCGGACCCGACGACTGGGCCCGCGTCGCCGCTGCCGCCGAGCACCATGCCCAGCGAGTTCCAGTACGATGCCACTGA
>JBBITY010000419.1:0-3394 GCA_037440565.1 Desulfurellales bacterium | reverse complement strand
GAAGAAGGCCTGCCTGACCTGCCTGCCCTCGAAAACGCTGCTGCCGGTGGGGGCAGCGCGATACCAGAAGCGAGGGGCGGCGTCCGAGCAATCGGACGCCGCCGTTTTCTTGCCGCATCGCGCGGCGCGGACCCCAGCGGGACACAGATGACGGCTCGTGATGACGGGTATCACCATCACAGCAGACGGAAGTCGTGCGCACCGCGTTTTTCCGTGGCAAAAATTCCCTATCCGTGGTAACCACGACGGATAGCTGTGGAGTGGCCGAGACTGCTGTTCTGACCGCCCTCGGCTGAAGGAGTCCCGGTCGAGTCAGGAACAGGATCCGCGCATGCAGTCCCGCTGGCGGAACCAAAGGAGGGCCAATGCAACCGTCGGTCGTCGTGCGAGTGGCGAAGAGAGTCCCGGCGGCGGCCGCCGCGCTGCTGCTGTTGGGTGCCGGGGCGGTGTCCGCGCAGAACATCACCGGCGTGCTGGCGTTCAAGAACGCCGGCAACAACGCCGACGAGATCATGCTGGGGGCGACGACGTACGAGCGGGAGAGCGCGGTGGCGATCACGGCCTCGTCCGCGACGTCGTTCTCGACCCGATACACCGCGCTGGTCAGCGCCGACTCCGAACTGTTCGGCGTGGCGAAGTTGGAGGTGCTGAACTCCGACTACAGCATCGCCTTCTCGGTCACGGCGCCTGGCGCGTATCGGTTGACCGTCCAGCAACGCCGCAAGGGCGACCTGCACCTCATCGAGGACAACCTCTTCGCCGCCGACCACTATGCCGACATGACGGCTCTGACGGGGGTGCAGACCGGCGGCACGCTTACCGCGGGCAGCCTGAACCTGGCCGATCCCGGTCGCGCGAACGACATTCCGCTCTACTTCGATCCCATCTTCGTATCGTTCAATCAGACCGCCACCGCGACGCTCTTCGGCGTGAGCAACGGGACGACGGTGGGCCACACGCTGACCTTCACGTGGTCGCAAGAAGCGTACACGCCTTCCGCCGGCGACGAGGCGGCGGTCCGACTGGGCGGTACGTCGGACGTCTCGACGGAGTCAGCGGCGGACTACCCCGGCAATCCCGCCCGTACGCAGGACGACGACGGGCACTTCGTCACCGTGACGCTGACGTCGCTATGCGGCAACGGCGCGATCGACACCGGGCCGAGCTACGCCGAGCAGTGCGACGATGGCGCGCTGAACGGGACGGCCGGTTCCTGCTGCAACAGTAACTGCACGCTCAGAGCTGCCGGGACGCCGTGTCGGCCGGCCGCGGGCGAGTGCGATGTCGCCGAGCTGTGCACCGGTACCGCCGGGAGTTGTCCGGCCAACGCCTTCAAGCCGGCCTCGACCGTCTGCCGCGCCGCGGCCGGCGTGTGTGACGTGCAAGAGTTCTGCTCCGGGTCGAGCGCCAGCTGTCCGGCCGACGTACTGGTGCCGGACGGCACGGCCTGTTCGGACGGCCTCTTCTGCAACGGCGCCGAGACTTGCCAGGGCGGGACGTGCACCGACGGAGCGAATCCCTGCACCGGGCAGTGCGACGAGATCAGCGACGGGTGCTTCGTCGGTGGCTGTCCGCCGGTGCCCTTCGCGTGCCGGACGGCCGAGAAGTCCCTGCTGCTGATCAAGAACAAGGACGACGACTCCAGGGATAGGTTGATCTGGAAATGGACCAGGGGCGAGGCGACGTCGCGGGCCGAATTCGGCGTCCCGACCGGCGCGGCGGCGTACAGCCTCTGTCTCTACGCTGGAACCGCATCAGCGCTGGTGGCGAACATCGAGGTGCCGCCCAGCGCCACCAAGTGGGAGCCGCTCGGAGAAATCGGATACAAGTACCGCGACCTCGGTGCGTCCGAGGACGGCGCGGAGAAGATCACGCTCAAGGGCAGCGCGGCCAACCGGGCGAAGGTGCTGTTCAAGGGGCGGGGCGCGGAGCTGCCGGACCCGATCGATGCGAGCGGCCTGAGTCTGCCCGTGACGGCCCAGCTCCTCAACCATGAAACGGGGATCTGCTGGGAGGGCGCCTACAGTACGGCGTCGCCCAACTCCTCGGAGATGTTCAAAGCCAAGCAATAGCGGAGGGCCACGCGCCGGCGCCACCGGCGTTTGAATGGGGATGGGGTGGCGGGGTACACCCGCCATTGATGGGCAGGGCTCGGCGCCACAAACACGACCGCTCGGAGCCCGCGTCCGTCGCCGCCGGACCCGGCCGGCTCCTCGCATGCCGGCGGTGCCACCATGGCTCGGGTTGGCGCTCATCGTCGCCGTCGCGATCCTGCTGTTCGCCAACAGTTTCACCATCCCCTTTCTCTTCGACGACCTGTTCGAGATCACCGGCAACCCGACCGTCACGGCGATCGAGCCCCCGCTCAGCTACGTCAGCCGCTTGCGCGGCATCCCGGCCCTGTCGATCGCGCTGAACTGCCGCTGGGGCGGCTTCGACGTGTGGGGGGACCACGCGGTCAACCTGGCCGTGCACGCGCTCAACGGCCTGCTGGTATACGCCTTGGTGCTGGGCACGCTCCGCCTGCTCGTTTTCGCGGGGCGCTATCGTTCACTTTCGGGACGTAGTTCGGATTTTCGGATTTGAGAGATATGATAGTTGACCAAGTAGACCATAGCGGTTCTACATGAACCCCGATGCCGCGAGGACCGCGCCTGGACTAATATTCAGGGCTCGCGCGATCGTGCTGCGCCCTTCATCCGGACGGCCGGAGCGGCCGAGTTCGGTCAACGCGCTCAGAACGGGGCCACTATACTTGACGAATTCGGGTGCGGAGCCTTTCGGCTTAGCCATCGTTGTGTGTCGCGATTTCGCCGCCTAACGTCCGGCCGCTCAGGCGCGGCGTGCTCTTCGCCGGCGCCTGGAGCGGCGACTTAGATGCCGCCTCACCATATTTCGACCCTGAGCCCCGCGATCTGTGAGAAGTGGTCATCGTCACGGGGGGCGACCGTCAGACCATGATGCATCGCCACGGCGCCGATCCAGATGTCGTTCTCCGGAGTCGGGCGCCCTTTGGCGCGCAGCTCGTTTTTGATCCGGCCGTACTGCTGTGCAGTGAGCGCGTCGCAGCCCAGTATGGCAGCAGCTGCGGCGAACTCGTCGATGCGCGCAATGTTCGTTTCGGCGCGTTCCGACTTGCGCGCACCGTAGTACAACTCGCCAAGGGCGACTGCCGGCACAAACACTTCCTCGGCCGCAGCCATGCGTTCGAGGACCGGCAGCTCCTCGGCGAAGATCGCGATGACGATGTTCGTGTCGAGCAGGACCCTACCACTCATCAGGATTCACTTGCTCACATCCCTCTTCGATGGCCTGGGCGATCTGTGCCAGATCTTCCTTCGCGATGGTGCCCCCGAACTGTCTCAGTGCTTGGCCAGACCTCGCCTGGCGCTTC
>JBBITY010000418.1:0-3399 GCA_037440565.1 Desulfurellales bacterium | reverse complement strand
GATGGTTTTACGAAACAGTTCCTGCTCGGGGGAGAATGCGAAATCCATAGCGCGTTACCTTCCCGGGCTGGCGGAGAGACGAGTTCCGTCTTGAGGGCGATTGGTCACGCCGTCCTCCGGCCGCCGTACTGCTCGCGCACGGCGCGACGGCTCACCTTCCCCAAACCGGTGCGGGGCAGGGGCACGTCCGTAAAGATGATCGTGCGCGTGATCTTGAAAGCGGCGAGCTGCTCCCGACAGAAGGCGGTCAGAGCGCGTTTGGTCAACGCGCTGCCATCGCGCTTGCGGACGATCGCCGTGACGCGCTCTCCCCAGCGCGCGTCGGGGAGGCCGATCACCGCCGCCTCCTCCACGTTCGGGTGGGCGATGAGTCGGCGCTCGACCTCGGCGGGCGAGACATTCAGGCCCCCCGACTTCACCATGTCATCCTGGCGGTCGAGCAGGTAGAGATAGCCGTCGCGGTCGAATCGCCCAATGTCGCGCGTCCGATACCAGGTGTCGCAAAAGGCCAATCGGTCTTGGTCTGGGCGCTGCCAGTAGCCGAGCGCGTTCGCGGGGCTGCGAATCCAGATCTCGCCCGCAGTGCCGGGCGCCGCTTCGGTCCCGTCTTCGCCGACGACCTTGATGTCGACCCCTGGCATCGGTTTTCCAGCCGACGCGAGGCGGTCGCTTCCGGGGACGTGATCGCCGGGGTCCAGCCGCGTGCCGGCGATGCAGGTTTCGGTCATGCCGTAGCCCTGCTGGAACTCGCAGCGGAACACTCGCTCGGCGCGGTTGAACAGATCCGCGCTCAGCGTGCCGGCGCCGTAGTAGATCCGGCGCAGCGCCGGCGCCCGCCAACCGGGCGGCGCGGCGTCGACCAGCATGGCGATCATCGTCGGCACGAGGCCGGTGAACTCGATGTTTTCCTCAGCCAGGATGCGCAGGATGGCTGCGGGCGCGAAGCGGGCGATGGTGAGACGGGCGCCAATCGCCAGCCCGTTGCACGCCATGACGATGGCGCCCCCCGCGTGGAGCGGCGCGCAGAGGAGAATGCGGCCACCGCCGGCGACTGCGGCGGGGAAAGGATTGTGCTGGGCGCTCCAGAACAGGCTGCGGTGCGACCACATGACGCCCTTCGGAACGCCGGTGGTGCCGCTGGTGTAAGCAATGACCGCGAGGTCGTCGGGCCGCATATCGACCTCATCGCCGCCATCCGATGCGCTGGCGAGATCCGCTTCGTAGGTGGGGCCGAGCGGCCAGGTCGGTCCGCGGAAGCCCGTGCCGTCGAGCAGGTCGGGCGTCCCCACGAGCACGGCCGCCGCGGCGTCGTCGAGCAGCCACTGGCGTTCGGATGGGATCAGCCGTTCATTGACCGGCACCACCACTCCGCCCGCGCGGTGCACCCCGAAGAGGACCTCCAGCCACTCGGGGCAGTTTGGGGCCAGAATACCCACTCGATCGCCCCGGCCGACTCCCAGACGCCGCAGTACCTGCGCGACCCGCCGCGTGCGCGCGGCGAGGTCCGCCCACGTGCGGCAGGTCCGGCTCCCGGGCAGGATCTCGGTATCAGGCTGGCTGCACGCCCGGGCACGGATCACATCGACCAGGGTTTGCGGTGCATTCATTTCCAGATGTCGATGCACTCGCTCCACAGCCGGCTCTGCTTGATCAAGCGGCGGCGCTCCTGGCCGACACGGAGAAAATACTCCGTGGGCGGTGTCGGCTTGTCGGCGTAGACGGAGCCGGCCTTTGGCTTCCAAATCGTCGTCATGGGAACGATGTCGTGCTCCACGCACCAAGCGAACGCTGCGCGCCACGACTCAACCCCCTGGTCGAGACCCTCGCCGAATCCACCCTCTGCAACGAGCTCGGGGCCGATGACGAAGTTGGAGGCGACATGGCCGCGGCCGAAGATGCCCACGGCGTCAATGAGGCGCCGCATCCATTCCTCGCGGCCGATGTGCCGGGCCTTGCCGGGCACGATCTCGGCGAACAGCCTCGGCTCCCACGCCTCCAGGTTATAAGTGACGTTCGTCACGCCGGCGTCATACAGCGCCTGCGAGCCCTCTTTGTCGAACGCCAGCGTCCCGCCGAGGAACATCGTGTCAGCGCCGACCTCGTCGCGGACCTCCTTCAGGGCCCGGAAAATGCGGGCGTACATGCCGGCCTCCCGGCGGTCGTCGATCAAGCTGCCGCCCGTCAGGATGAGGATGCGCACGCCGTCGTTGAGCGCCTCGCGGTATGTCTCGACGATGCGCGTGATCTTCATCCCCATCTCGCGCTCGATGCCGCCGGCGCGGATGCCCCGTGTGCCCTCCACCAGGCTGCAGTACTTGCAGCTCTCGTTGTCGTTGAAGTATTCGCAGTGGCGCAGGATACAACCGACCAACACGTCGTGGCCCATGAGCTGGATCACAGCCGGCATCGGGGTGCCGTCGGAGGTGCGCTTGTCGTACCACTCGGGACGGCGCTGGAAGTCGATCTCTTCCACCGGCTCGCCGTCGCGCAGCAAGTGGTACCTGCCGTCGGTGCGCTGAATTTCGTACGGGCTGCGCTGATCGAAGCCGATCTGGATCAGCGACCCGTCCTTGATGGTGAAGCCGTACGGCGTCTTGACCCATCCCTCTGCCAGCGGTTCGGCTCCGCCGTCGCCGCCCGACGCCGCCAGCGGGTGCCGGCTGCCGTGCAGCCGGCGCACGTGGTCGTAATGGTCGTACTCGAACACGTAGAGCGTTTCCGGAACCGCCCATTCCGCGATCTCGCGCAAGATCGGCGTAAAGCGGATGCCTTCGCGCAGCACGTCGGTCCTGAGAATGGTGCGCCAGCCCGTTTCGGGAAACGCCTCGGTTAGCTCCCGCAATCGCCGGTTCATGGCCTTCGTGTAGCTGGTCAGACCAATATACTAACCGCTGGTACTGCGTCAAGCGGCTTGACAGGGCCGGTAAATTAGTTGTATCGGGAATCTGGTCAGACTAGCTGCCATGGCGCAACAGAACGGCGACGGCAACAGCGCGGGGTTGTTTGCGGAGCTCTGCGAGCGCTACCCCGCGATTCCCCGCAGCATCGTCCTGAAGACCGACCTGCTCACCCGCGGGATCAACTACACCGACGACCTGAAGGCGGTGGGGCCCGACGGGTTGTCCGACACGGTGCGCGGCTTCAAGTTCCACCACGACATCGTGGCGGACGAGGAGGGCGGGAGCCCCGCCCAGTTGCCGTGGAGCTTCTTTTTCCACGACCAGACGCACGTGAAGATTATCATCGACCTCGACAGCCCGTATGCGATTCGGCTCGGGCCGGACGGCCGGTTCATCCTCCATTGCGGCGATCAGCCGGTGGAAGAGGTGTATTTCCCGCGCAAGGCGGCGTGGCTCGGCCGGCAGTTGACGGACGGGACGCCCATCACGGCGGTCCTCT
>JBBITY010000417.1:0-3407 GCA_037440565.1 Desulfurellales bacterium | reverse complement strand
GCACGGCGAACACGGCCCCGTTCGAAGGAACCGCCTCGGTCCGCATCCAGTCGGGGAGATCGTTATCCTCCGGCCCAAAACCGGCACGCCTGTTGAACTCCCACTCGTCCTGCATGCACTGCCAGCCGATGTCCGCCATGTCTTCGAAGCTCAGGTTGGCGCCGAACATGTGGTTGAAGAACGCGCGCATCTCCTCGATGGTCGGCTGCTGGAACAGGCAGAAACCAGTCGAGTCGCAGAGGGCCGCGATCAGTTGCGCCTCCTGTGAGGCCCTGACCAGATCCTGAAAGTCTCCAATGACCAACCCCGCCGTGTGATCGGCACCCATGGCGCTGGTCGCGTACGTGATGCCGGTGCCGTTCAAGGTGCGAGGTTCCCAGGCCGGGATCCCTTGCCGCCGAATGGCGGGCACGCGATCGGCCTTGAAGCGCTGCGCCGTCGCGATGACGCCGCGGGCGATGGTCTCCGCCAGCTCGTCTCCCTTGTCGACCTTGTCCAGGAGCGCAATCGCCGCATCCGCGTCGCCGAACTTCAGCGCGCCGCAGTCCATCGCCAGCCCGAGCGCGCCGCCCGTCTCGATCGTGTCGAGGCCCAGCTCGTCGCACAGGCGGTCGATCTGCGCCACCTTGTCCATGTCCGCTATCTCGCAGTTCGAGCCGCACAAGGTGATGGTCTCGAACTCGAGCGCCGAGGTGATGTACCGTCCGTCGGCGCCGTGGACGACGTTGGAGCACTTTACGATGCAGCCGGTCATGCAATGATGCATCCCGCCGCCGCGCGATTCGAAGTTCTCGATGATTCGCGCGCCGTCGAGCGCATGCACGCCGTCGAACTGCATGGCCCGTCGGTTGCGGGTCGGGAAGGTGTGCATCATGTTGGCGACGGGCACCGTGGACGAAGTGCCGAACTGGAAGATCTGCGGACCGTCCTTGTACGCTTTGGTGAACCGGGTCACGAACTCTTTGAAGCGCCTCGGGTCTTTGGGCTGCCGCGCCATGCTCCCTTCGTCGTCGATGATGACCGCCTTGAGTCCCTTGGCGCCCATGGCGGCGCCCAATCCACCCCGCGCGGCGTGCCGTGTCGGGTAGCGGTGGCCCTCGTCGGTGAGGGCGACACTTGCGCCAGTGAGACCGCGCTCACCCGCCGGCCCGCATAAGACAAACGCGGCGCGATTCGAGAAACGGTCGGACAGCTTCGCGCAAGCAGCGTACGTCCGCAGCCCTTTGAGCTCCGGACACTCGCGGATCTCCGCGCCGTTCTTGTTGACGACGACCAGATACCGCTTTTCGGGATCGCGGGCCTTCCCCTCCACGATCAGCGCGCGATAGCCGAGCCGCGCCAGCTTCTGGCCGGCCTGTCCGCCCGAGTTCGCTTCCTTGATCCCCCCGGTGAGCGGACTCTTGCCGCCGACACTCATCCGCCCAGACGTGGGGGCCGCAGAGCCGGAAAGGGCCCCCGCCGCCAAAATGACCTTGTTGCCGGCACCGAGCGGATCGCATTTTGGATCGACTTCCTTCAGCAGGATCTTCGCCGAAAGGGCACGGCCGCCGAGAAAGGTCCACGCGTCCGGCAGCGGCTCGTCGTTCACCGTCAGATTCGTCATGTTGACCCGCAATAACCTGTCCATTTCACCTCCGTACGTTTCGGTCTCTTGTCTATCGCTTCACGATCACGGACGAGCCGTGGCCGAACAAGCCCTGATTCGCACTCACGCCGACCTTGGCGCCCTCGACCTGCCTGCCGCGCGCCTGACCGCGAAGCTGCCAGGTCAGCTCGCAGACCTGCGCGATCGCCTGCGCCGGAATCGCCTCGCCAAAGCAGCAGAGGCCGCCGCTCGGATTCACGGGCACGCGCCCGCCCAGCGCCGTCACGCCGTCGTTGACGAGCTTCTCCGCTTCGCCCGGCTTGCAAAGGCCGATGTGCTCATACCAGTCCAGCTCGAGCGCGGTGGAGAGATCGTAGACCTCGGCCACGTCCACATCCTCCGGTCCGATTCCCGCCTCGGCATACGCCGCGGCGGCAATCGAGTCCTTGAAAGGCCGCTGCGGCGGCGCCACGACGGCGGCCGAGTCCGTGGCGAAGTTCGGCATCTCGATCACGGTGTTGGGATAACGCGGGGTCACGGTCGACACGGCCACGATGGTCACCGGCTGACTCGTGCGCCGGCGCGCGAACTCCATGCTGGAGAGCACCAGGGCGGCGCCGCCGTCGCTCGTGGCGCAGATTTCGAGCAGATGCAACGGGTCGGAGACGATTGGCGATGCC
Source organism: Desulfurellales bacterium (assembly GCA_037440565.1). GTDB lineage: Bacteria > Desulfobacterota > Binatia > HRBIN30 > CADEER01 > JBBITY01. The sequence continues at coordinate 1,142 of JBBITY010000417.1, read as the reverse complement.
AGAACCTCTTCCTCGGTCACCTCCTTGCGGTAGCGGGCGTAGGGGTTGGACAACCCATGGCGCGAGTTCTTGACCTTCACTTTGGCGAAGTCGCGCTGCGTCGCACCGTACACCTCCATCCGCCGCCGCGCGTAGAGGCCGAAGTAGGTCGGATTCGTGGCGCCGAGAAGTCGGAAGCGCAGCCAGTCGGGATCGTCCGGCCGGTCGCCGCCGACCGGCGCGAAGAAGCCCTTCGGGGCGGCGTCGGCGCCGACCACCAGCGCGACGTCGCACAAACCGGCCAGGATTCGCGTCCGCGCGGCGTTGATCGCCTGCGCCCCGGAGGCGCAGGCTCCGTACGAGCTGGCGACCTGCGCGCCCGTCCACCCCAGCGCCTGCGCGAAGGTCGCCCCGGCCACGAATCCGGGATAGCCGTTGCGGATGGTGTCACCGCCGGAGACGAACTGAATGTCGTTCCAGTCCAGCCCCGCATCCTCGAGCGCGGCTTGGGCGGCTTTGACTCCGTACTCGACGAAGCTCTTGCCCCACTTGCCCCAGGGATGCATGCCGACGCCGAGGATCGCCACTTCGTTCGCCATGAGCTGTACCCTCCAAAGACCCGAACCGGAATCACTCGCAAGGCGTCGGGGCGGTCTCGGACCCGCCCCGCCAGGGGTGTTCGGAGGGAGAGCGGGTTTCGAACCCGCCTTGCCCCATTCCTTTCTCAGCCATGCGCGCTGCGTGTGCTTCAACTGCGTGGGGACGCCACTGGTTTCCACTTCCAGACGATGTATTCGTTTTCTGCGTCTTCGTTGAGTGTGTCCAACACCAGCTCCATGTCCATGCCCGCCTTGAGCTCGCTGACGTCCACGCCCTTCACGACCTGGCCGAGGACCACCATCTTCTCTTCGGGCAGCTCCACTGCGGCGATGGCGTACGGGACGAACGGATCGGGCGAGACGTATGGCTTGGGCGGTTGATAGTGATTGTCGGTGAACGACCACAGTTTGCCTACTCGTCCCAATGGAACGACGTCGAACTCGGTGCCGGTGCAGTCGGGGTTCTTGCAGAAGAACGTTTCCTTCGGAAACGAGTATGTACCGCACGACTGACACCGGCTGCCGAGGAGATGCGGCCGCTCGAAATCCATCTGAAACCAGCCC
>JBBITY010000416.1:0-3449 GCA_037440565.1 Desulfurellales bacterium | reverse complement strand
ATGAGCGTCCGGAAGACAGGCCCGCTGTTCTCGAAGAGCGCCACCAGCGCTTTGTAGGTCAACGAGTGCGGGTTCAGATTGTGCACCGCCTTCGGCACGATGCCGTAGGTGGTGAACATGCACAGCACCATTGAGTTGATGGCGCAGGCCAGATTCTGCTGCAGGATGGGCAGCTCCGCTTTCAACTTCAAGTTCTGCGGATTGATCGTCAGCGGGCCGGTGGACTCCAGGTACATGCTGGCGCCTTGAATGTGGCAACCGCCCCGGTTGGTGGTCGCGTACTCGACCCCCTGGGCGAAGGAGCCGCGCGGATCGTACGCCGAGAGCTCGAGGCCCTTGACGTGCATGGCGAACTCCCGGCCGCCGTATTTCTCGCTCATGCGCTTCACGCCGTCGGCGAGATCGTTCCCCAGCCCGCGGCGGTGGGCGATGTCCTTGATCATGTCGCTCACGCCGGAGGGGTCGCCGAAGCGCAGGCCGACCGCGAGCATGCCGCGCTCTTGCAGCTCCATGGCGAAGGCCAGCGTGCCGCCGAGGCTGATCGTGTCCATGCCGAGGTCGTCGGCGAGGTAGCTCCACTCCGCGACTTTCTTCAGATCCGGGATCTCCAGGTTCGTCCCCATGAGCCCGATGGTCTCATACTCCGGTCCCTTCACCCGGCCCACGCCGTCCACCATCACATCGCGCCCACACGTCACCGGGCAGTGAATGCAGCTCGACTTCACGCCGACGAGCTCGTGATCCTCCATGTACTCGCCCGAGAGGCTCATGGCGTCCTTGAAATGGCCGTACTTGAAGTTGTGCGTCGGGATGATGTTGCGGGCGTTGGTGGTGTTGACGATCCCGGAGGTGCCGAAGCGCCGCAGCGACTCGCCCAGCACCGGGTGATCGCGGAACAACTCGCGCACCCATTTCGTGTATTCCTTGAACTTCTCCTCGTCGTCCATCTCCAGCTTGTGCGAGCCGTTGACGGAGACGGCCTTGAGGCGCTTGGAGCCCATGACGGCCCCGACGCCCGTGCGCCCGGCGATGCGTTCGTTGGAGACGATGCCCGCGTAGAGGACCTTGTTTTCGCCGGCCGGTCCGATGACCGCGTGATACCTCTTCTTGCCCAGAACTTCCTGCGTGGCGTAGGTGCCCCTTCCCCACAGGTCACTGGCATCGACGAACCTGACCTCGCTCCGGTCGCCGTCGATGTCGAGGCGCACGGGTGTCGCAGACTGGTGCTTGACGATGAGGATGTCGATGCCCGCCCGTTTCAGGCCGTACGCGAACGAGCCGCCGCACGCGGCGTTGCCGATGGCGCCGGTCAGTGGGCTCTTGCACACCACGGCGAAGCGGTTCGACTGGGGTGCCACGGACCCGTTGAGCGGCCCGGTGGCGAAGATGAGCGGGTTGGCTGGACCGAGCGGGTCGATGCCGGGGTCGGTCATGTCGTAGAGGAGGCGAGTCCCGTAGCCCTTGCCGCCGATGTAGAGCCGGGCGATGTTCTCGTCGAGGGGCTTGAAGGTGGAAGTGCGGCTCGCCAGATCCACTTCAAGCACCCGGCCCGCGTAGCCTTTGATCATTGGAGATCCCGCTCGGGTGGATATCTCTCCCACGCGCTGCCGCGGCAATCAATACACCCCGGGCGAGGAGGCGCGCGTTCCGTGTCTTTGAGGATTGCGGCGAGACTTACGCCCCGGTGGCCCATCGCACCGGGCGTGCAACTCGCGCCGTCGCGTGAAGCCGCGCGGCAATGCGCTCGGTGAGGCAGTCGAGGTCGAGTCCGGCGTCGCCGAGCTGCTCCGTGCGGTCGCCGTGGTCGATGAAGCGGTCCGGCAGGCCGAGGATCTCCAGTCGACTCGCATCGACCTGACCGCCCAGCGGCCGACCTCGAGCGCGAGCTCCGCGACCGCCGCACCGAAGCCGCCGGCGACAACGTGATCTTCCAGCGTGAACACCACCGGCTGGCGCTGCAGCTCGGCGCGGATCATCTGGTCGTCGAGCGGCTTGGCGAATCGGGCGTTGACGACCGCAAGGGTGCGCCCCATAGCCCCGGCGATGCGCCGCCGGAGCTCGAGCGCCGTGTACCCCATCGTCCCGTAGGCCAGGATGCAGCCGTCGGTCCCGTCCGCGATGCGCTCGGCCTGGCCGACGCTGAACGGGCTGTGGGGGAGCTGTGCTTCGGGCCGCGCCCCGGCGCCGCGCGGGAAGCGGATGGCCACCGGCGCCTCGCAGGCCAGCGCCAGATCCATCATCTGCACCAACTCGCCTGGGTCGCGCGGCGCCATGAGGATGAAGTTCGGCAGGCAGCGGAGATAGGCGACATCGAACACGCCGTTGTGCGTCGCTCCGTCCTGCCCCACCAACCCGCCGCGGTCGAGGCAGAACAGCACCGGCGCACGTTGCAGCGCCACTTCCTGGAAGAGCTGGTCGAAAGCGCGCTGCAGGAAGGTCGAGTAAATCGCGCAGATCGGGCGGTAGCCGGCGAGCGCCAAGCCCGCAGCCAGCGCCACCGCGTGCTGCTCCGCCATGCCGACGTCGAGGCAGCGCTCCGGCATGCGCTCGTGCATCTTCACCAGTCCCGTCCCTTCGAGCATCGCCGCGGTGAGGACGATCACGCGCGGATCGCGCTCCGCCATGGCCATCGCGTGCTCGGCGAACACCGCAGTGAAGCTCGGCCCGCCCTGCTCGGGATACTCCTTCACCGCCTCCCCGGCGACGACCTTGCTCGGCGGCGCGGCGTGGTAGCAGGTCGTTTCGGGCTCGTCGTCGCGATAGCCGCGGCCCTTTCGCGTGACCGCGTGAATCAGGACCGGCCGCCGCATCCAGTGCGTGGCGCGGAACGCGTGGCGCAAGGCATCGATGTCATGGCCGTCGATCGGCCCGTAGTAAAAGAAGCCCAGCTCCTCGAAGATGATGCCCAGCGCGTGCTGCGGGATGATGCCTTGCAGGGAGTGGTACCAGCGCTGCAACACGTCCTCCACCTCGTCGCCGATGCGCGGGATGCGCCGGATGGCGCGCTGGATGGTCCGCAGCCGGTCGTTGAGCCAGGTCGAACTGCGCACGCGCGACAGGTAGTCGCTCATCGCGCCGACGCTGGGGCTGATGCTCATGTTGTTGTCGTTGAGCACCACGACGAGGTTCAAGTCCTTGAACGTCCCGCCGTGGTTGAGCGCCTCGTAGGCGTTGCCTTCCTGCAGCGATCCGTCGCCGATCACGGCAACCGCCTTGCGGTCCGCGTCCTCGGCGCGGCCGCGCCACGACAGGGCGAAGCCCATCGCGGTCGAAATGCTGGTCCCCCCATGCCCGGTTTTCACCGTGTCGTACGGCGATTCCTTCGGATCCGGGAAGCCGGACAGCCCGCCCCACTGGCGCAGGCGGCCGAACTGCCCGGCGCGTCCGGTGATCAGTTTGTTCGGGTAGCACTGATGCCCGACGTCCCACACCAGCTTGTCGCGCTGGTT
>JBBITY010000415.1:0-3458 GCA_037440565.1 Desulfurellales bacterium | reverse complement strand
GTCGGGCGATCCGTCAGGCAACCCGACGCGGCGCGCTGAGGGGCCTGGCGGCCGTTCCCGCGCTTGCGGTGGCTTTCGGGCGTGGCGGACCCGTCGGGCCGGCGACAACCGGGGCCTCGGCGTCGCGGCGACCGCGGCCTTGTTTCTGGTCCGCGAGGGAGATTGGCTGCCCGCCCTCCTGTGGCTCGTTCTCGGCAACATCGGCGCATCGGGCAGTTTCGTCTTCTACGACTCCCTCTTGCCACACATTGCCGCACGCAGTGAGTTGGACCGCGTGTCAGCCGCCGGCTATGCGCTGGGATACCTCGGCGGGGGACTCCTTCTCGCGGTGAATCTGGCGTGGATTCAGTATCCCGCGTTCTTCGGTATCCCCGACACCGCGACGGCGACGCGCTTGTGCTTTCTGAGCGTCGCGCTGTGGTGGATCGTGTTCTCGATCCCGCTCTTCCGCCGCGTGGCCGAGCCACGCCGGCGACTGGAGCAGGACGAGTGCGGCAACCGCCGGCCGGCGTGGATCGCCTTACACCGTCTGCGCGAAACCGGCCGAGAGATCGGACACTATCGCCAGGCCCTGCTCTTGCTCGTGGCGTTCCTGATTTACCAGGACGGCATCGTGACCATTCAGCGGATGGCCGTCGTCTACGGACGCGAGATCGGCCTTCCGGCGACGGCGCTGATCGGCGCCATTCTGGTCGTGCAGTTCGTTGGCGTGCCGTGCTCCTTCCTATTCGGTGCCCTCGCGGAACGGATCGGCACGCGCGCCGCCATCCTCATCGGTCTCTCGGTGTATCTGGGCACCAGCGTGCTCGGCTATTTCATGACCACCGCGTGGGAGTTCTACCTACTGGCCGGTTTGGTGGCGCTGGTGCAAGGGGGCACGCAAGCGCTCAGCCGTTCACTGTTCGCGCGCCTCGTGCCACGACACCGCTCCTCGGAGTTCTTCGGGTTCTTCGGCGTCTTCGAGAAATTCGCCGGCCTCATCGGTCCGACGATTTTCACGGGCATGATCCTTGTCAGTGGTTCGAGCCGCAACGCCATCCTCTCTCTGGTCGCGCTCTTCGTCACCGGTGGCGTGCTGCTGGCGCTGGTGAACTTCGACGAAGGTGAACGCGCAGCACGGGCGGTCGAACAGAGTGCGCTCGATGCCAACGGGGGATTCATCGCCTCGCCCACCGAGGCGTAACGATTGCATCCGCGGACGCAGCGTGCATCCCTTCCGCCGCGGCTCGATCGCCGCTCTTCTCCACTCTGCCGTCATTTTCCGAGGAATCTTGGATCTCTCGCCAGTGAGTGTAAGCGCGAGTTGCCAGCCATAGGCTAAGGCCTTGCTTTTCAGCGGGTTCCTCACGGTGGCGCGGTGCAAAAAAATGCGGCAATCCAACCGTTTTCTTACGCGGAGAGGCGCTGCGTGACCTCAGTTAACAGGTTATCCACAGGAAGCTGTGTGCTTCCCGCAGGACGCCGCTCGGGGCTCTCTGGCAGCGTCTCATTTGGTTAGGGGATCACGCTGGGTCAGGTAAGGGATTTCCTCATGGGAGGCAGGGAGCAGTGACCGGTGACCGTCGCTGGTTACCGATCAGCGGCAATCGGCAGTGAGATCGAGAAGCAGGTGCCGCGGCCGGGGGCGCTGTCGACGGTGATGTGACCACCGTGCGCTTCGACCAGCGTCTTGGCGATGCACAGACCGAGGCCGGTTCCTTCGCGCGGCTGACGCGTCTCGCCGCGCCGATACGGGTGGAAGATCGAGGGCAAGTCCTCGGCGGAGATCCCGCACCCTGTATCCCGCACCTGCACGACGATCTGGCCGTCCTTCCGTGCGGAGCTGATGGTGACGCGGCCGTTGGCCGGGGTGAACTTGATGGCGTTGTGCACCAGATTCGAGAATGCCCGTTCGAGTGCCAGCTCATCGGCCTCGATGGCCGGGAGGTCGAGGGCCAGATCTTGATCGAGGCCGATGCCCTGGCGCCGGGCCTCGCCGCCGTACTGGTTGCCGATCCGTTCCAAGATCTGGTTGAGCGCCAGCGGCTTGCGCGACAGCGTCAGGCTGCCGGCCTCGATCTTGGTGAGGTTCAGGTAGTTTGCCACCAGGGACAAGACCGTGTCGGCGTTGGCCTGCATGCGCATGACGATGTCCTGCTGTTCCGGACTGAGTTGGCCGATCTCGGACAGCATGGAGGCGAAGCCCAGGATCACGGCCAGTGGGTTCTTGATGTCGTGCGTCACCATGGCGAGGAAGTTGGCGCGCTGGCGGACAAGCTCGCGCTGGGCCGTGACGTCATGCGCAACGCTGAGGATCGCCGGCTTGCCCTCGAACTGGATGCGTCGTTCGGTGACCTCGACGGCGATCTCCTGACCCGTCCGCGTGAGGTACGTCATCTCGTGGCCGCGTGACCCATCGGGGGTCCCTTCCGGCGGCTCGGTGCTCGAATGGCGGCGCTCGAACTCGCGGACGTTGCGCCCGATCAACTCGAACTCCGGCCAGCCCAGCCGCTCCGCCCCGGCGCGGTTGACGTGCCGGATGACGCCATCGTCGTCCCGCACGAGCACGATCTGGGGGATGCTCTCGAACAGCGATCGCCAGCGCGCCTCGGAATCGCGCAGCGCCCGGGTGCGCTGCTCCAGCAGCTCCTCGACGCGCATCAGGGATCGCTGCCGGCGCATCCGCTCGCAACGCTCGACCACCTGCGCCGGATCGAGGGGCGGGCGCAGATAGCCGTCCACGCCTTTGCTGGTCAGGCGCAAAATTTTCTCAGCGCTCTGTTCGCCGGTGATGAGGAGCGCGACCATTCGCGAGCCCGGCCGCGTAATTCGTTCGAGAAGCTGTTCCGCGTCCACCTCGGGCGCATGGTCGTTGACCACCGCGATGTCCGGCCGGTGCTGGTTGCAAAGCCGGAGTCCTTCGGCGCTGCTGCCCGCGACGGTGACGAGATACCCGCGCGCTTCGAAAGCCGATTGGAGCGCCGCCGCCAGGTCGGGGTCGGGCTCGACGAGCAGAACGTGGGTAGAAGGGCGCGGCGCGCGCCCGTCGAGAATCTCGCGGACGTAGTCCTGCAACACGGACGGGGCGTACGGGGCAGCCAGGAAGCCGTCGGCCCCGAGATCCCGGGTCATCTGCTCGGCATCGCAGCCGGAGAAGGTGGCGGACACGACCAAGATCGGGGTTTGGTTGAACGCCGCGTACTCCGGCGAGCGCAGGAGCTGGCAGAACCGCCAGCCGTCGATCCCCGGCATGTGCAAGTCCGTGACGACGATATCCGTGCGCGCGACCTCGTGCATCGCGTGCAGGGCCTCTTCCACGCTTAGGCACGGGTGGACGCGCAGGCCGGCGTTTTCTAGGACGGCGGCGGTCAGACGCAGTTGCGAAGGCTCATCGTTGACGACAACAGCGGTGGGACGTTCGGTGGCGTGCGGCATCGGACCACGCAGGCGACGCCACAAGACTACCGGAGATTGTCCCC